>JAXJLC010000374.1:0-8058 GCA_036297365.1 Collinsella sp. | reverse complement strand
TTCTGACGCTGGACCGACGCGAGGATTGCCTGTCGATGATGCGTCGACAAATTGGCGAGACGCGACTTTTGCACAGCTGGAATCGCCGCGGCATGGAAGATTCCGGATGCACAGTGTGCTGTGGAACGGATTTGCCGCTGCTGATTCCGAGCCTGGGCGAGTCAATCTACAGCGCGTGCGGCGGATTCTTCGCCGACGGACTGCCTGTGAATGAGGTCAACACGCTGACGCTTGTCGAGCTCTTGCGCGCTTGGACTGCCGGGGGCGCGTACGATCTGATGCGCGAAGACGAGCTGGGTACGCTCGGGGTCGGCAAGCTTGCCGATATCTGCGTGCTCGATCGGGATGTGTTCGACCTCGATTATCGCGACGCACGCGATCTTGCGGTTGATATGACGATGTCGGACGGACAAATCGTGTTCGATCGAAATAAGGAGGCATAAGATGTCTGAATCCAAACCGACGCTGCGCCGCGAGCAGATTGCGGGCATGAATATCCACTACATCATGTGGTCGCTCGATTACTTCCTTGATGTGCAGCAGCGTTTGGGCTTTGAGTCCATTGAGCTGTGGTGTGCGGAGCCGCATGTGACGCTCGACCATACGGGCTACTTTGAGGCTGAGGTCCTGGCGAAAAAGGCTGCAGACCGTGGGCTTAGGTATCGTACTCTGTGCCCCGAGAACGTTGTCTATCCTTGGCAGTACTGCGCACGCAAGCCGCTGCATGAACAGCGCAGTCTGGCGTACTTTAAACACGGCATTGAGCTTGCCGAGGTACTTGGGTGCGACCGTATGTCCATCAACTCGGGCTGGGGCGACTGGGACGAGGACCGCGAGGAAGCCTGGAAGCGCAGCCGCGAGCACTTGTCCATTCTGGCGGAGTATGCCGGCGAGCACGGTCTGGTGCTCACGATGGAAAGCCTGCGTCCCGAGGAGAGCAACCTTGTGACGACGGTTTCCGATGCGAAGCGCATGATTGACGAGGTCGCGAGCCCGTACTTACAGCCCATGGTTGATACAACCGCGATGGGCGTTGCAGGCGAGACGCTCGAGGACTGGTTTGCCGCCTTTGGTGATGGGGCAATTCACGAGATGCACTTTATCGACGGTGACCCGTATGGCCATCTGGTGTGGGGCGATGGCAAGCACGATATGGACGCCTTCGTTGCCACACTCAACGCCCATGGTTTCGACGGCATGCTGGGCCAGGAAATCACGGACGGTCGTTACTACGATGACCCGGCGGCGGCTGATGCCAAGAACATGGCCGCATTCGAGAAATATCTGATTGACTAAAACAACTATCGGCCACGCAACCAACGTCATTGATTGCGGCCCAAACAAGAAAGGAACTGGATATGAACGCACACGATCTGATCAAAGAGGCAATTGCCGAGAAGGGCAAGTTCGACAGCGTCTACTGGATTGCTTGTGGTGGCTCCATGATCGATTTGATCCCGGCTCACGAGCTTCTGCAGCGCGAGGCAACCACCTTCACTTCGTATATCTATACGGCTCGCGAGTTCGATATCATGCGTCCGCGTCGTCTGGGCGAGAAGTCCCTGGTCATTGCTTGCAGCCACAGTGGCAACACCCCCGAGGTCGTTGAGGGCTGCGAGATTGCCCTTGCCGCCGGCGCTACGGTGATCGCCCAGACCGACAACGCTGGATCTAAGATCGACTCCGGCAAGTGGACCACGTGGGTCTACCCATGGGGCGAGGGCGTGCCGCAGGCTGAGGTCCCCGCTGGCATTTCGCTGTCGCTTGCGGCCGAGCTGCTCGATCAGCAGGAGGGCTACGCCGATCTTGCCGATATGTATGCCGGTATCGCCGAGATGGATAAGATTCTTCCCCCGGCACGTGAGAAGGTAAATGCCGAGCTGGGCGATCGTTTTGCCAAGCTTTGCCAGGAGCACGAGTTCTTCTATATTCTGGGCAGCGGTCCCAACTTTAGCCAGACCTACGGTTTCGCTATCTGCTCTCTTATGGAGATGCAGTGGCAGCACTGCAGCTACATCCACTCTGCCGAGTACTTCCATGGCCCCTTCGAGGCTACTCAGGATGGCGTTTTTTACTTCCTGCAGATGGGCTCCAGCGAGTGCCGTGCTATGGACGAGCGCGCCCTGGCGTTCCTTAAGACGCATACCGATACGCTGATGGTGCTCGATGCCAAGGAGTACGGTATGGAAGCCGTGCCGGCGAGCGTCCGTGCCTATCTGGACCCGGTGCTGTTCTACGCCATGAACTGCGAGCTGCGTGCTGCACGCGGCAAGGTGTTTGATCACGATCCCGATTTCCGTCGCTATATGGGTGTTGTCGAGTACTAGAAGGGACAAAGGCCATGGCATTTAACGTTAACGCGCTCGGATTTGGCGACAACGTCGTCGATCGCTACGAGCATATCCACACCATGTATCCTGGCGGCAACGCGGTGAACTTCGCCGTTTATGCCAAGAAATGCGGTGCCGCACGCTCCGCATACATGGGCATTTTTGGCAATGACGCCGCTGCCGAGCATGTCATTGCAAGCCTCGAGGATGAGGGTGTCGAGCTTGACAAGTGCGAGCAGATGCTTGGCGAGAACGGAGCGGCTCGCGTGACCGTCGTTGACGGTGACCGTGTCTTCCTCGGCTCCAACGAGGGCGGTATCCGTGGCGATGCGCGCTATGTCCTCGATCGCTTTGACCTTGCGTACATGAAGCAGTTCGATGTGGTTCATTCGGGCAACTATTGCTTTACCGAGCGCGAGCTGCCCAAGCTGAAGGCTGCGGGCGTCACGGTCTCTTTTGACTTTTCGGACGACTCCACCGACGAGTACTACGAGCAGATTGCACCCTACGTCGATTTTGCCTTCTTTAGTGCGGCGGATGCCGCGAGTGAGGACGAGATTCGCGAGCGTCTGGCATGGGTGAAGGGCCTGGGTCCGCGTTTTGTGTCGGCTACGGCGGGTGCCGAGGGCTGCATTGCTTACGACGGCGAGCGTTATTACCGCCAGCTGGCTAAACCGGTAACGGACATGAAGGACACCATGGGAGCGGGCGACTCGTTCCTCACTTCGTTTTTGATGTGCTATCTCGATTCCGCCAAGCGTGGAGAGGATGGCGCCGAGGCTATCGAGCGCGCGCTCGACTTTGCTGCCGGGTTTGCCTCGACCGTGTGCGGCATGGAAGGTTCTTGGGGCCACGGAGCACCAATCGTCGAATAGCTTAAGAAAGCGTACGGCGGTCTGGCTATGAGGCCTTGGACAGCCGATGCAAAACAATATGCGAAACGCGAAAAGGGGGCTCGCCATGTGGCGGGTCCCCTTTTGATCATTGGAGAAGACCATGGGTATTAAAGCGTGTGCGGCTGGTTTTTGCTGCGCGGACGTCTATCAAAACATCGGCGTGTTCTATCCGACTGGCAATGGCATTGACTGGGGTATCCATCTTGCACGAATGGGCGTTTCGGTATCTGCCGTGTCGGTTGTCGGCAAGGACGAGTACGGAGACAAGATGAGAGAGGCGCTGGCCGCCGAGGGGCTCGATATCTCACATCTGCGGGTGGAGGATGGCGACACCTCGGTGATGCTCATGGCATTGAAAGACGGCGTCGATCGCGTGCATCTCGAGGCAATCGATGGCGTAATGGAGACATATCGACCGAATGAAGACGACCGGGCGTTTATCCTGGAGCATGACATCATTCATACCGACCTGTTTGGCAATTGTTTGGACCTCCTGCCCGAATGGCATGATGCGGGCAAGACGGTGGTTATGGACTTCTCGGTGTTCAGCCAGGATCCCGAATATGCATGTGAGGCTCATTTTCCTTACGTAGACTATGCGTTCATGTCGTTTGAAGAGGACACTCCGGAGCTACGTGATTGGGTACGTCACGTACAGGAGTTGGGGCCGCGCGTTGCGGTTGCCACGCTTGGCGAGAAGGGAAGCATTGCCTATGACGGCGAGCGCTTCTATGAGTGCGGGATCGTGCCGGCGGAGAAGGTCGTTAACACCGTGGGTGCCGGCGACTCGTATATTGCCGGGTTTACCAAGGGCGTGATCGATGGCCTTGATATTCCGGCGTGTATGAAGGCGGGCGCTGAACTGTCGTCCCGAGTGATTGGTTCGTTTGAGCCGTACTAGGGTCAAATGCCTGGAAAGGAGTACGAAATGGTTATCGACATGTTGGTCCATCCTATGCTCTATGGCGAGATCTGTACGCCAGGTGATGAGCCTGATGGATTCGGTTTTTGGTCACGAGAATTTGGTATGGGGCATATGGGTCCCATGGATTGGGATGAGCTTCAAGTCGAGATGGACGTCTGCGACGTGCGGAAGAGCGTGCTCATGCCGCTCGATGTAACCACGGCATGCGGAGGACACTTTGGCACCAATGACCAGATTGCCATGCTGGTTGCCGCGCACCCCGATCGTCTGTGGGGATTTGCGAGCGTAGATCCGCAGGTGAGCGGTGCCGCAGACGAATTGGAGCGCGCCTTTACCGAGTTGGGGGCAAAGGGGCTTTGCCTGCATCCGGCAAAGCAGGGTTTTGCCCCCGATGATGCTGTGGCCGAGCCGCTTTACGAGCTGTGCGAGCGCTATAACAAGCCGGTGGTTTTCCATGCCGGTATGTCATGGGAGCCGGGCGCAGAGCTCTCGCGCGGTAACCCGCTTGCATTTGAGCACACAATCGCAACGCATCCAAATGTGCGCTTTAGTTTGACCCACTTTGGCTGGCCCTGGGTGCGCGAGACCGTGGCGATGCTGCTCAAGTATCCCAACTGCTACACGGACACCTCTATCACTTACATCGATTCGCCCGAGGAGATGATGCAGCGTCTTTTCACGGTCGATATGGGGCCGCTGTGGTATGAGCGCGCGCTATCGCATCAAGTGATGTTCGCCAGCAATACGCCGCGTTTCCGTGCATTCAAACTCAAGCGGGCGCTCGATACCGTGCCCATGCGCGATGATGCGCGAGAAAGGCTCTACTGGGGTAATGCCCTGCGTTTTCTTGAAGGGGATGAGTAAACATGGTGACGCTCGAGACATTGAGCTATCTATCGACTGCTCCGGACCAGTTCATCGATATTACCGAAGATGTGCACGCTGCCATCGAACGCAGCTCGGTGACCAATGGCTTGGCAGCGATTATTTTGTCGCATACGACCTGTGGAATCGTGGTAAACGAGGGGCTGCCCTGCGTGGAGACGGATCTTATGGAGACGCTTGATCGCATCGCCCCACTCGATGCCCCCTATGCGCATGCGCACTTCCTGCCGAGCTATGGAGCCACCGGCAACAACTCCTGTGGGCATATCAAGAGCATGATTTGTGGGAACAGTTGCTTCTTTCCCGTCCAAGATGGCCACATCGTGTGCGGAAGTGCCCAGAACATCTATCTTGCGGAGTTTGACGGTCCGCAGAAGCGAAAAGTGTACGTCGAGGTGCTGGGGGAGTAGCGTCCCTGCAATAACCCTATGAAGGAGCACGTTATGTCGTTTCTAACCTCGATGTTCAAGACCGAAAAGCCGGTTATCGGAATGCTGCATCTGCGTCCTCTGCCGGGCGATCCACTGTATTACCCGGGCGGAAGCGTGTCGCAGGTCGTGGAAGCTGCCAAGCGCGATCTCGAGGCGTTGCAGCAGGGCGGTGTCGATGGCATTTTGATTACCAATGAGCTATCGATGCCCTATGAGCAGCATGTTTCTCCCTCAACCCTTGCATCGATGGGCTTTGTAATCGGGGCTCTATCCCATGATCTGTCGACTCCTTGGGGAGCTGAGGCTATTTACGATGGCGATGCCACAATCGAGCTGTGCGCTGCCGTCGACGCGCAGTTCACGCGCTGTAATTTTTGCGGTGCCTGGGCCGGTGATCTCGGGCTGATTAACCGAGATTTCGCTCACACCATGCGTCGCAAGGCGGCGCTGCGCCTGGACGACCTCAAGCTTTTTCACTTCATCACGAGCGAGGGGGAGGTTTATCTCAACGACCGCACGACTGCGGACATTGCCGATTCACTTCTCTTTAATTGCCTACCGGATGCGATGGTCATCGGCGGTTCGGCTGCCGGTCGTGGCGCTTCGGGCGAGCTTGCCGATGAGGTCCGCGAGCGTGTTGACCAAGTACCTGTGGTATGTGGTACCGGTTGTCGCGAAAATACCGTGGCTGACGTATTTGCTCACTACGATGGCGCGTTTGTCGGCACGTGCTTAAAGCGCGACGGAAAGCTGGATGCCCCGGTCGATGTTGAGCGGGTAGCTCGTTTTATGGCTACCGCTCGTACGGCGCGAGGGGAGTAGGCACCTATGGCGCTCTATCTGGGTATTGATATTGGGACAAGCGCCTCTAAAGGCGTTTTAATCGATGATCGATGCAACATCGTTTGCCAGGCCTCTTGTGGACACGAGACGGAGAACCCGCGTGATGGATGGTACCAGCATGATGCGGAGGCAGTTTGGTGGGGCGATTTTTGCCGCTTGTCGCGCGAGCTGGTGGTGCGATCGGGGGTTAACGCGGCACAGATCGGATGCGTCGGCCTTTCCGCATTGGGTTGCGACTGCGTGCCGGTCGATACCGAGTGCAACGCGCTGGCGCCCGCGATTTTGTACGGAGTCGATGCACGTTCGAAGCCGCAGATTGACGAGCTTCTTTCCGAATATGGGTCAGATCGCGCACGCGAGCTTTTCGGACACGATCCCTGTTCGTCAGATATTGCTCCCAAGATCTTGTGGTTTAAGGAGAATATGCCCGAGGTGCACGAACGTGCCGCGAAGTTCCTGACGGCGTCATCGTTTCTGTGCGCGAAGTTGACGGGGCGTTTTACGGTGGACCGTTATTTGGCGGAGGATTTTCTTCCCCTATACGACCGCTACACCTGGAAGGTTGATGCTCGGGAATGTGCTCGTTTCTGCCGGCCTGACCAGATGGCGGAAGTAATGTCGGCTACCGATATTGCCGGGGTGATTACGCAGCGTGCGGCTGAGGCGACGGGGCTCGCGGCAGGGACACCTGTCTTAGTGGGAACGGGCGACTCTGGTGCCGAGGCCATTTCGACGGGTGTATTCCGTCCCGGCGATATGATGGTTCAGTTGGGGAGCACGGCGTATTTCATCTACCTAGCTGATCATATGATTGATGATGCCCGCCTGTGGCCGGGGACGTTTATCATTCCCGGAACTTACGGGATCTGCGCGGGGACCAATACGGCGGGTGCGCTCACATCGTGGCTGCGCCAAGAGCTGTATCGCGACGCCGTAGAGGCCGAGGGCCACGGTGGCCCCGATGCCTATTCGGTTATGGCGCATGATGCCGCCGGTGTGGCGCCGGGTGCCGATGGGCTCCTGTGCCTGCCGTACTTTGCGGGGGAGCGTACTCCGCTCAACGATCCCGAGGCGCGCGGCGTCTTCTTTGGCCTGACCGGAAGGCATACGCGAGCCCATATGGTTCGCGCCGCCTTGGAAGGCGTCGCGTATACCGTTGCATCCCATGTCGACATTATCGAGCGAGAGCATGGACTGCCAATTGGGCGCATTATGCTTGTCGGAGGTGGAACCAAAAATCCAGTTTGGATGCAGGCCATCGCCGACGTATGCGGGCGCGAGGTCTCGGTTGCCAAGGTTACGGTGGGCGCATGCTTCGGTGATGCCATCATGGCAGCTCTCGCAGGTGGCGCCTATGCATCATGGGATGAACTCGCCCAAGTCCTTGGCGTTGCGCAAACAATCGTGCCCGATATGACTGCCCACGAGTTATATGTGTCGCGCCGCCATATCTTTGACGAATTGTATGCACGCAACTGTGATCTCATGCACGAATTGGTGTAATGCTGCCGAATTGTACTGCCTTCCAAAATAGGGACTGCGTTGTGCGATTCGCATGTCCCTTGGCATTTTTGCCCACAGGGGTTAGCGAAGGTCAAAAACAGAGTGCGCATTTGCTAAAACTGCCGACTCGATGCGCTTTGCGTCACAGTTTTTGAGTGAGGCAATGCGCATCGAGGTCCTTGTGAGCGATTTGATGAGCGACTGCGCGCTTGTCTCTATGTTTGGTTCGGCTGGCGCATCAGTCT
>JAXJLC010000373.1:0-6893 GCA_036297365.1 Collinsella sp. | reverse complement strand
TGGTTATAGAAGCCATGGATGTGAGTATCGACCATACCCGGTGCGATCCACGATCCCGTGTAGTCCTTAATCTCGCAAGAGGGCTCGTCGGCCTGCCAGGCGCCAAAAACGCCATCCTCGACCATAAGATAGCCGCCCAGTTGCGAGCCTGCCGGCAAGAAGAACTTGTCAGCCTTAATTGCGTACGTGCTCATATGCACTCCTTGCTTCTAAAGCAGTTGACTGTGGTGATGCTTATACCCAGCCCACGTAAAAACAAAAAGCGCCCGCCCGCCGTTATGAGCGGACGGGCGCCCTTACAGGGGGACGCGATTAAGCGGTGAAGGGGTGAATCGTCACGCCCTTAACCACGCGGTTGACCGTACCGGTGGGGCTCGGCGTGTCGGGCGTGTTGCCCACGCGCACGGAGTTGAGCAGGCTGATAGCCTGAGCAAACATCACGAACGGCAGAGCAAGGTAGCCCTCGGGAAGCGCCTCGTAGCCCTTAAAGGTGAAGGACTCGCCCTCGTAGACGGTAGCGCCATCCTGCTGAACGGCAACGGTGTGCTGAGCGATCTTGTCGCCACCGATCTCGTTGAGGATGTCGATGTCGTACTGACGGGTGTAGGCGTCGTTGTTGACGAACACGAACACGAGGGTCTTATCGTCGACGAAGGACTTAGGTCCGTGACGATAGCCCATGGAAGTGTCGTAGGAAGTAGCGACCAGACCGTGAGCGAGCTCGAGGATCTTGAGCTGGCTCTCCTGGGCAAGGCCACCGAAGGAGCCAGAGCCCAAGTAGGTCACGCGGTTGAAGTCGCCAGCCAGGTAATCGGCGATCTCAGGCTCACGAGCGATGACCTCCTCGCCCATCTTGGCGATGGTCTCGACCCACTCGGCCTTCTGCTCGTCAGAGGCAGTGTCGAAAATAAGGGTAGAGAGCAGGGTCATGCAGGAATAAGAACCGGTCATGGCGAAGCCCTTGTCGTTGGCGCGCGGAATGAGCAGCGTCAGCGCATTGGGATCATCGGCGGACTCGACGGCGAGCTTGCCCTCGGGAGCGCAGGTGATGTTGAGGAACTTGACGTTGTGGACGAGCTCCTTGGCAACGGCAACGGCGGCAAGGCTCTCGGGGCTATTGCCAGAGCGGGCAAAGGAAACCACGAGCGTGGGATCCTCGGCGCGCAGGAAGTCGCGCGGGGCGCTCACGATGTCGGTCGTGGCGATGGGCTTAAAGTCGTAGAGATCAGTGTTGCCGGCGTGACGCAGGTACGGGGCGCAGGTATCGCCAACGTAGTCGGACGTACCGGCACCGGTGAAGACAACGGACAGACGACCCTCGCCCATAGCGCGAGCCTCGGCCAGGAAGGCCTCGATGGCCTCCTTGTTCTCGCGATAGATGTTGAGCGTATCACGCCAAAGCTCGGGCTGCTGAGCAATCTCGGCCGTGGTGATCTGGGCGCCGAGCTCGGTGAGCTCCTCGACACTCTTCTCGAACATTTCTAATACCTCTCACTAGAAGTAATCCTCTGACGTGCAATTATACACTTCGGTTGGTTATCTGGTAGTAACCAGTTAAATGCAAAGAATCACCATATGGAAATGATGCGAACACTAGTCGCTACGCTGGTGGTAAACCTTGTATTTAAACTGATCGGCACGAGCAACCGAGAGTGTGTACTCCACAACCTCGTTTGACTCGTTATACGTAGTCCTGACCAAATCGAGCACAGGCGAGCCCTCGACAATTCCCAAAAGGTGGGCATCGGTGGGACGGGCTATGCTCGCATAGAACTCCTCTTCGGCCACGCGTATCTTTTGCTGAAAGTCTTGCTCGATCACATCGTAAAGCGGCTTACGCTCCAGCAGCGGTCGCTTTAGGGACAGAAATTGACGAACCGGTAGATAGCTGCGTTCGACCATCATGGGCATGTTGTCGGCAGAACGAAGGCGCTTGAGCTTAAAAATGCGATCACCGATGCGCAATCCCATATGCTCGGCCAGATTCTTATCGGCCTCCATCTCGCAAAACTCGAGAATCGTGGTCTCGGGTTCTCGACCCATCGCGCGCATCTGCTCGGTAAAGCTGTAGGACTGCATAAGATTGGTTGCTTTTGCCGAACGGTCGGTCACAAAGGTACCGCGACCGTGCTGCCGAACCACCAGTCCTAAACGCTCCAGTTCCTGCAGAGCCAGGCGTACCGTAGTGCGCGAGAGACCATAGCGCTCCGAAAGTTCGCGCTCGGAAGGAATCATGTCACCGGCGCGATATTCATGGTCAATCTTTTCGGTCAGAATATCGACCAGCTGATCGTACAGCGGTTGCTTACGCGCTCCGATCGCCATCCTATCCTCCCTTTTGCTCGAATTCGGCTAACTACCTAGGGTGTTTAGCATTATCTGTCTGCCACACCCGAATCAACAAGAAAACAAAAGCCGCGCGCTCTTTCGAGCACGCGGCTTTTAACATACACATGGCTTAAGGGGTCGGGGTGTGAGCCGCGTAGGGACACACCCCTCAAGCTAGAGCCTTACCAGATGCTCGGCCAGAGACCAAGCGGGCCAGCGCCCAGGATGCCAAGGACGAAGAGCAGGAGAATGCCCTTGGTCGGGGTCCAGCTGTGCTTAGCGAACATGTAGTAAAGCAGCAGCGTAAGCATAAGCGGGACGAGCTTCGGGACGATGGTGTTGAGGGTGTCGGCAACAGAGAAGTTGACCGGATCCTCGGTAACGGTGCCGTAGGTAACGGACTCCATGCCGTTGCCCAGATCGGTGACGCCGCACTCGACAGCGTTGCCGTCGGCATCGGAAGCGGTGAGGGCGTTGCCGTCCTCATCGGTCATGGCGATGGTACCGGCCTCAGCGGTCTCAGTATCGATACCCTCCATACCGGTGAAGTTCTCGGCCTCCTTCTCGGAGACGATCACGGTAGTAGCGGAGAGGCCACGGGTGGTGCCGTTGGGGATCTGGAGGTTGATCTGGGTGCCACCCATGGTGACGACCAGGCAACCGACGACGAAGACGCCCATGATGGAAGCGGCACGCGTGAAGGCCTGCATGTTGGCGGTCAGAGCGTCAATAGCGCTGGTGCCAAGCTTGTAGGACCAGTTCATGAGCCAGAAGCGCAGAGCGAACTGGACGACGTTGAAGATCACCAGGAAGATGATCGGTGCAGCGGCGTTGCCGTTGATGGCCATGTTGGAGGTGATGCCGGCCGTGATAGGCACGAGCGTCAGCCAGAACAGGGCGTCACCGATACCACCGAGCGGGCCCATTGCGGCGACGCGGACGGCGCGGATCGTGGGGATGTCAACCTTGTTCTGCTCGAGCGAAAGCACGATGCCCATAACAAAGGTGACGAGGAACGGGTGGGTGTTGAAGAACTCCAGGTTGTGGCTCATGGAAGCCGCGAGGTCGTTCTTGTTGGTGTGGATCTTCTCCAGACCGGGGATGATGGAGTAAAGCCAGCCAGCGGCCTGCATGCGCTCGTAGTTGAACGATGCCTGCAGGAAGCAGGAGCGCCAAGCCATCTTGTTGAGGGTCTTCTGGTCGAGCTGCGGAGCAGGAGTGAGATCCTCGTAGTGCTCCGGGATCACATACTCATTAGATGCCATCTTCGAAGTCACCTCCGTCAGAAACAGCTGCACCCTTCAGCTCGGTCTGCTGCTGGAAGTCCCAGAAAGCGATGCCGAAGCCGATGAGAGCGAGGATGAGCAGAGCAGGGGTTGCCAGCGAATCGTTGGCAACAGTGATGAGCGCGAGGCCAAAGCCCATGAGGAAGAAGCCCCACATATCGCGGTTCATCATAACCTTGAGCAGGACGGCGAAGCCGACGAAGCGCATCATGCCGCCTGCAGCGGAGAGACCGGTCTGCAGCCAAGTCGGGATGGCAGAAGCGATGGTCTGACCGATGGTAGCGCCAGCGATGAAGAACAGGGTGACGACGACAGCGAAGATCAGGCCGAGCAGAGCCATGGCGAAGTAGTTCAGGCGCTCGATGCCCTTGGTGTCCGCGTTGTGAGCCATGTTATCGGCCGTGGACATAAGCGGGGACATAAGCGTGAAGACCAGGGTAACGCCAAGCTGGCCAAGCAGAGCGAACGGAATGGCGAGGCCGACTGCCGCGTTGGGCTCGAGGCCCGTGGCGATAGCGAGAATGGCTGCCATGATGCCGCCGATGACGGCGTTAGGCGGTTGAGCGCCTCCGATCGGCATGTTGCCGATCGTCATGAGCTGATAGGTACCACCCACGAGAAGACCGGTGTTGAGGTCGCCAAGGATAAGACCGATGACGGCGCCGGTGACGATGGGCTGATAGAGAGACTCGAGGAAGTCAAACTGGTCGATTGCCGCGATGAACGTAACAACGAAGACCAGGGCGACCTGAATGATCGAGAATTCCATCTTGCTCCTCCTTTCAAAATGTATGTACGCACTTTGGATTTCACGTACAAAATGTCAGGGTTTCACTCCTGACAACGTGGATCACGAAGACTACGAGAAGAGCTTGCTCGTGTCCTCAACAGGCGTGCTCGGAACGCGCCTGATCTCCAACTCCACCCCCAATTCCTGCAGCTCTTTAAACGCAGCGACATCCTCGTCGTTAACTGCGACGGAGGTGGCGACTTGGCGCTTTCCTTCCGACATGTGCATGTTGCCGATGTTTACCTTCTTTATAGGCACACCGCCCTTGACGAGCGTAAGCACGTCTTCCGGTGTTTCGGCCACGATGAAGATCTTCTGGCGCGGGCTCGCCTTGCCAATGACGTCGATGGTCTTCTGCAGGGAGAAGAAACGCGTAGCGACGCCGGCGGGAGCGGCCATCTTCATGAGGTTCTGGCGCATGGTGTTGGACGCCACGTCGTCGTTGGCGACGAGGATGAGGTTGGAGCCCAGAGTGGAGTTCCACTGGGTAGCGACCTGACCATGGACCAGTCGGTTATCGATGCGGGTAAGAAGAATGTTGGGTTCTGCCATGTTGATCAGCTTCCTTTCGTTATTTGCTGACGACAGTTACTTGATCTCCTGAATCGCGTAACGCGAAACATCTACGACGGCACCGGATCGGACTTTGATCTGGACCTTCTCGCCTTCGATGCCTTTGACGGTTCCGTAGATACCGCCGGCGAAAAGAACCTCCTGACCCGGCTTGAGCTCGGTGTGCAGCTCCTTGAAGTACTTCTGCTTCTTCTTCATGTTGATTTGCGACCAGATGGTGTAAATCAAGCCCATGATGACAAGCAGGCCTAAAAGAGCGACCGAGGAGCTCAGGACGTTGGCTCCGAAATCGGCCATTAGATGCCGTCCTCGTCGCCGAAGATATCCTCTTCCTCGGAGTCGGCAACGGATGCGACCGTCTGGGCGGTGACGCCCGTCTGGCCAACGGTCACGGCCTGCTCGCCAAGCTCGGCGAGCGTGGCATTGCCGCGGAGGAACAGAAGCTCAATAACCATGGGAAGGTTGGTGCCAGTCAGAACCTCGACGTTATCGACATCCTGGGCAATCATCATCGACTGGTTGAACGGGGTGCCGCCAAGCAGGTCGGTAAAGACGAGCACGCCATCGCACTCCTCGCGCATAGCGGTAATAGCGGCGCGGAGATCCTCACCGTAGGATGCAGCCTGGTCGCCCTCAAAAGGAACGACGGTAAAAGCAGGCTGGTCGCCAGCAACCATAGCGATAGCGCTTGCAAGGCCGGGTGCGAACTGTCCATGACCGGTAAGAATAAAGCCAACCATTCAAATTTCCCTTCCGAAGGTGTGTACGATCTGAGTCCGATGATTTTCGGAAGCCAGCGGGCGCTCGCCCTTAAAGCTTCTTGGAAAGCGTTCTTTGAAGACCAGTGGTTTCTAAACTGGTAGTAACCACGTGACGTGTTGTTGTCACTATATCACCCCAGAAGAGGTCGCTTTCGTTGATACATACGGTAAAACGTTTTTGCACCGCTCACGGTGATAAATCGACCGTTTACCGCTCGTTAATAATTCTACCTGCGGTTTTGAAACCATTTCGAAATTTTTTGGAAAAAGATCGAATCTTTTCCTGTGTCTAAACAACGCAGGGCGGCTAAAAATAGCGTGTAGAAAAATTGCAGGTCATTGTGAAGATATGTGAATTGGTCTTTTTGACTTAATACCAGTTAGAACCAGTTTTGAGATTATCGGTGAACGGTAGTTTTCGACCGTTCACCGGTTACTTGTAATCGTTTGCAGCTGTTTTCCCATATGAATTAGGGGAACCCGATGGAGCGCTTGCGCGATTGCACAATCTACCTTCCCAATCTCAACAGATGGCTCTACAACGCAAAAGCCCCCTAGAACGATGTCCGTTCTAGGGGGCTCCATCAGATATTTCGGCTTCGTGCTCGAAAGCTCAGGCGATCTTTATGCAAACAGGCCGTAGATGCTGATGTTGGCCTTGGCATAGAGGCCGTTAGCATACTCGGTCCACTTGGAGCTGGCGCTCGAAGCCTGCGAGGAATACTGCTGGTAGGCGGTGTAATAGGCGGTCATGGCCTGCTTATAGGTAGCGCTATCGGCCGTAAAGGCATCGTCAGCGAAGGCCTTGGCATAGGTGCTATCGGCGTCCTTCCAAGTGCCCTTCTCGCTATCCCACTCGTCGCCGGCAAGGTTGATGATGTAGTCGGCGTAGTCCTTGCTCGCGGTCTCCTCGTTGCCGTCAGCAGGCTCGGTCGGGGCGGTCGGCATGCTTGCGGAGCTATCGCCAACCTTCTTCTTGTAGAGCTTCTGCAGCGTCGCGGACTGGCGGACGATCTGCTTGGCCTGATCCTTGGACACGCCATACTGCGTGGCCATGGTCTTGTAGTCGGAGGTACCGATGGAATCCTCGGCGTACTGCTTCATTTCCTTGGAAGAGACGGTAATGCCCTCGTCCTCGGCAGCGTCCAGCAGAAT
>JAXJLC010000372.1:0-6194 GCA_036297365.1 Collinsella sp. | reverse complement strand
TTGTTGGTTGGGGCCGCTGGGCTGATGTGGGGGCGCGTGGTTGTTGCGGGTCCTGGTCCCGGCGGCGGCCTCGGCGCTTCGCGCCTGCCGCCTTGGGGACTGTGGGGGCGCGGCCGGCAGCTGCGGCGCGTTGCGCCTGCTGCCTTGGGTGACTTTGGGGTCGATTGGGGTTGTCTGCACAATTCGCGGTATTATGGTGCGGAGTTTTGAAAGGAGCCGCTGGTGGTCACGACGACGTTTGCTTCGCCTTTGGGCGAAATCTTGCTTGCCGCTGATGGCCGCGGTCTGACGGGACTTTGGTTTGAGGGGCAGGAGCACTTTGGCTCTACGCTGCTCAAAGAAGATGCGGAGCACGTTGAAGGTGCCGATGCGGTTTCCGGTATTGGTGGCATGTCGCCGGTGAGTCCGGCAAATGGTGCGGCCTCTTCGGTGCTTGAGCGTTCCTGGGCTTGGCTGAATGCTTATTTTGCAGGGCAGGAACCTCGGTTTACGCCGCCGTTGCATATGATTGGCACGGCGTTTCAACGTGAAGTTTGGTGCGAGCTGCTTTCTATTCCGCGTGGCGAGGTCGCTACGTATGGTGAGATCGCCCAGCGTGTTGCGGCTCGACATCGTGTACCGGGAAACGAAGCACCCGTTGTGTCTCCCCGTGCCGTGGGGGCCGCGGTCGCGCGAAATCCCATTTCGATCATTGTGCCGTGCCATCGCGTGGTTGCCGCCGACGGTTCGCTCAACGGATATGCCGGCGGACTTGACCGCAAGGAGTGGCTGCTTCGGCTTGAGGGCGCGTACGAGGAGTAACGCTTGAACACTTTGCCTGTAGTAGCCGACTTCGACCAAAGCTCGCTCGAGTTCGCTTTGATCAGAGCACTTAAGACCCTTGTTAGCTGTCAATAGTACTATCTGTTCGTTGATGGATATCCACGACTTCTGGTATTTCATTTAAGCCTCTTGATATAAAAAGAGCTGGAGTTGCGCATCGTTGAGAGGCTTTCCAGCTTTAGAGACATAAAATTATAAGATACGATGACCTGCGTCAAGGAAGCTGCCAGATGACCTTGGAGCGGCTGATTGCCTGGCCTAAAACCTGATGCGCGGGACGGCGCTCCACGCTATTCAGCGCGCTTGATAGGATGACGAACCACAGTCTTAAGTTTCTCCGGTGCACATTTGCGCGGATCGGAGAGATAGATTTCGTGATGTAAACGGGTGTCTGAGAAGTCGGGAACATAGCCCTGCTCGATCGTGTATTCATTCATAGCGCCTACGGTCGCCGGTTCGTTGCCGTAGGGCCCGGTGTGCATGCATTGAACGCAGAGACCCTCGTCAACTTTAAGCAGCTCGACGGCGGAAAAGTCCAGTTTCTTTTTGGTCGTGGCTTCCGCGACTGCCCAGTCAAAGTTATCTCGGGTGACGAAATCGGGCAGGCGAATGCACGAGATAAAGTTGAAATCGTCCTTGCGTACATAATCGATGTCGCCGCTCGGGGAGTCTTGCCACCAGAAACCCTCGAGCGGCGGTACCACAAAGTCGAAATAGCCCTCGATACTCCTTGAGCCTTTCTTCGACATCTTGACGGTATAGGCGATGCCGTAAAGTAGCGGCAAGGCGTTTTGATACTCGCCACCTTCGGTATTTGGGTCGCCCTTTCCGCGAACGGCAACGTAGCTCATAGGCGGGACAGTTACGATACTCGGCTTGCTTGCAGGTTTGTAGAGCTCCTTGCATTCTTTCTTAAAGTCGAACGCCATGTTGGCCGCCTTTCTGCGTATTGGCCTGCTTAGATAACGGAATCATATCATAGAAACGAACAGCTGTTCGAATGATTTTGCTGACAGATAGAGATGCGTGCGTTGTGTTTGGCGGTCGGCCTGACCCCGTTGATGATTTCTCTGCCTCCCGGCGCTTGCCTGCGCTCCCCGTTTCCCCATATAAAACCTGCCAAAATGAACCTGTCCCTTTTTGGTCGGCGTGAAATGGGTAATACTAAAGAGTTATCCGACCAGATGGGAATTAATCGATGGCTTATATCGAATTCAAAGACGTCATCAAGGCGTACGGCGAGGGCGATGCCCGCATTCACGCGCTCGACGGCGCGAGCTTTACCGTTGAGCGCGGTGAGCTCGCCATTATCCTGGGCGCCTCGGGTGCCGGCAAGACCACGGCGCTCAACATCCTGGGCGGCATGGATACGGTAACCTCCGGCACCGTGACGGTGGACGGGCGCGACGTGAGCTCCGCCAACGAGGCGCAGCTCGTGGAATACCGCCGTGCCGACGTCGGCTTTGTCTTCCAGTTCTACAATCTGGTCCCCAACCTGACGGCGCTCGAAAATGTCGAGCTTGCGGCGCAGATTTGCCCCGATTCGCTCGATGCCGAACAGACGCTTCGCCAGGTTGGCCTGGGCGGGCGCCTCGCCAACTTTCCGGCGCAGCTTTCGGGCGGCGAGCAGCAGCGCGTGTCCATTGCACGCGCACTGGCCAAGAATCCCAAGCTGCTCCTGTGCGACGAGCCCACGGGTGCACTCGACTACAAAACCGGTAAGCAGATTTTGCAGCTGTTGCAGGATACCTGCCGCAAGCAGGGCATTACGGTCATCATCATCACGCACAACTCCGCGCTCGCGCCCATGGCCGACCGCCTAATCCGCTTTAAGAACGGCCGCGTGGAGAGCGAGACGGTCCAGCAAAATCCCGTGCCGATCGAGACGATCGAGTGGTAGCGCCCATGGACCAGGACCGCCAAAACAGCCAAAACCACGATACGGAGCACGTGAGTCGGGACCGGGAGTTCGCGACCTACCGTACCGCCCAAAGCTCAAACGATATGGTGCCGACGGTATTTCGCCGTGGCATCTACCGCACAATCCGCGGCAGTCTTAAGCGCTTCTTGTCCATCGTGGTCATCACCGCGCTCGGCGTGAGTGTGATGTGCGGCCTTAAGGCGGGCTGCGAGGATTTGTGCGATTCGGTCGACGCCTATTTTGACCAGCAGAATGTCTATGACATTAACGTGCAGTCGACCTGTGGCCTTACGCGCGACGATCTCGCGGCTATCCAAGAGATCGACGGGGTCGAGACGGCCGAGGGTATCTACACCGAGACCGCCTACACCGCCGTGGGCACAACGCGCGAGCGCGTGGTCGTGCAAAGTCTCTCCAAGGAGAACATCGATCAGCCAGTGCTCGTGAACGGCGATTTGCCCGAGAGCGCCGATGAGGTGGCGGTAACTTCGAAGTTCCTGAAGGCTTCGGGCAAAAAGCTCGGCGATACCGTGAGTTTTGCCGCCAATGACGCGAGCTCGTCCAACCAAAGTGCCAAGGATCAGTTTGCCGCGGGCGATTACACCATTACGGCCGAGGTCCTCGACCCCACTGATGTGAGCTCCGACTCGACAGTCAACGCCTTCCGTGCCGCTTCGGCTGCGGACTATAAGTTCTATGTGAGCGAGGATGCCGCGACATCATCGTCCTACTCCGCTGTCCACGTGATCGTCGAGGGAGCCAAGAGCCTCAACTCCTACTCGGATGCCTACACGGCAAAGATCAATGAGGTCAAGGGCAATATCGAGAAGATCCGCGAGGAGCGTGAGAAGGCGCGCGTCCAGGAGCTGACGGTTGACACGCCGGCAAGCTTGGATGCGGCTGAGCGCCAGGCCGCCATGCTCTTTGGGATTGAGCAGGATAGCATCAACCGCATGGCCGAGGGCAGCGAGGAGCGCGTCCAAGCTCAGGCCGAGTTGGACCAGCGCCGCGCCGCCGCCGATCAGCAATTCGCCGATGCCCGCGCTGAGCTTTCCAATCTGGGTGAATGCACTTGGTACATTCAGGACCGCGGTAACATCGCAAGCTACTCGAGCGTCGAGAGCGACAGTTCTTCGATCGAGGCCATCGCCACGGTGTTCCCGTTTATCTTCTTTATCGTCGCCGTGCTCATCAGCCTCACCACCGCCACGCGCATGGTCGAGGAGGAGCGCACGCTTATTGGCCTGTACAAGGCGCTTGGCTATTCACGCGAGCGCATCCTGTCCAAATACGTGGACTATGCGCTGTGGGCATGTCTGATCGGCGGCGTGCTCGGCAACATCATCGGCTTTGTGGGCCTGCCACTGTTCTTGTTTACGGTGTTCGACGACATGTACTCGCTGCCCCAGATGCTGCTTTCGTACGATATCGTGTCTTCACTCGTGTCGGTGACGCTGTTTGCCGTGGGCGTGGTGGGCGCTACGATTATCGCCTGCCGCCACGAGATGGCCGAGACCCCAGCCTCGCTCATGCGTCCCAAGGCCCCGCGCGCCGGCTCGCGCATTCTGCTCGAGCATATCGGCTTTATCTGGCGCCGCATGGGCTTCTTAAACAAGGTCGCTGCACGCAACCTATTCCGCTACAAAAAGCGCGCCTTTATGACCATCTTCGGTATCGCGGGCTGTACGGCGCTTGTGATCTGCGGTATGGGCATCCGCGATACGTCGGTGGCGCTTTCGCCCAAGCAGTACGGGCATATCACGCGCTACGACCTGCTGGCGGTCGCCAATCCCGACGATTTTTCACAGACGTGCGCGGCATTGGATGGGCGCAGCGCGTCCAATGATTCCAACGTGACCGTGACCTCGACCCTGCCGATTATGACCGACAACGTCACCTTTACGTTTGGCGGCAAAAGTGAGACCGTGCAGCTCATCGTGATTCCCGACGACCGCACGGGTGACTTGGGCGATTACGTACGCCTGGAGGATGAGTTCAAAGAACCGCTGTCTTTGCGTGACGGAGACGTGTATCTGAGCAAAAGTTCACAGCTGGTGCTGGGGATTCAGCCGGGCGATACGGCTCACGTCCAGGATTCGTCGCTCAATGTCGCCAAGGTCAAAGTCAGCGACATTTCGCTTAACTATCTGGGCAACACGCTTTACATGACGCAGGGCACCTATGAGCGCGCGTTCGGTCGAAGCGCACGCCTTAACGGCGTCTTTGTGCTGCTTAAGGGTTCGTCGGCCGACCAGATTGCGTTTAGCAAGAATCTTAAGAGTGACGGTTGGCTTACGATTTCGAGCACGGCCGAGCATTGGGAGAACTACGAGGCGAACTTTACGATTATCAATTCGGTCGTAGTGCTCGTGACCTTTATGGCGGCGTGCCTGTCGTTTGTGGTGGTGTTTACGCTGTCCAACACGAATATCTCCGAGCGCGAGCGTGAGCTGGCGACCATTAAGGTGCTGGGCTTCCGCCGTGGCGAGGTGCACCACTACGTCAACAAGGAGACGCTGATTCTCACGGCGATCGGCGCTGCGCTGGGCGTGCCGCTGGGCGGCTTGCTGGCCGAGAGTTTTACGTACATTTTGCAGATGCCGTCGCTTTACTTTGACGTCGAGGTCGAGCCGCTAAGCTACGTGCTCGCCGTGGTGCTTTCCTTTGGCTTTACGTTTATCGTCAACCTCGCCACCAATCGTACCCTCAATAAGATCGACATGGTCGGCGCCCTCAAGAGTGCCGAGTAACCTGCCAAAAAAGACAGGTTTATTTTGGCAGGTTTTATCTGGGCAAACGCCGGACAACCATTAGATGGCCCGGCGTTTGCCCCGTTTTGCTGGGGATGTTTGTCGTTCGGTGCTCTTACTGGCCAATCCAGTGTTGCGCATAGCTCTTAATGTCCTCGGTAAAACCGTCAAGGTCGTCAAGGGTGATCACGCTGTCGATAAGCAAATTGGCTATCTCGCGGTGCATTGTGCTGCGGCGAATGTCGTTTGCAATTACGCCTGAGGACAGCTTGTCTCTATTGAGGCTCTCTTCTAGTGCCCAAAATCTACTGGACGCTTCGCTGTCGCCATTCAGTATCTCAACGTACTGGCCGATGAGCTTTTCCATATAACGTTCTTGCCATTGAGGAAGCGTTTTCTTAAACAGCTTCCAGTCGCTTTCGGCTACGTCGCGCATATGTCCTCCGCTCGTCAAACGGGCTTTTCATTTGCCTTTTATTCTATTTGCTTTTCGCTCTCAGGCGTGGATGAGAGGCGCTCTTTAGCCTTCGAGATTGGGCTTGAATGGGTTGTATGCCACAAAACGGGCCTATCTACTACGTTTAATTGGATACCCTCGATCGCGTCGAAAATGTTGGTGTAAGGGTGACGCCCTAGCGCCCGTTTAACGAAGAACGGCCTTCGTCCTAGAATCTGAAATCACCACAACAACAGGTTCTAGG
>JAXJLC010000371.1:0-18377 GCA_036297365.1 Collinsella sp. | reverse complement strand
GGTAGACCAAAGCAAGCTCGTCGAGGGCGCCAACGAAATGGCGGATAAAATGGGCTCCATGTCGGGCTCCATCGTCACTCAGCGCGCCGTGAGCTATGTACAGGACGAGTACAAGGCGCAGGGCATCGACCCCGCCGACGTGCAGAACGCCTACCTGGGCCGCATGGCGACCACGATGTTTGGTCTGTGTCTGGTGTCGCTGGTCGCCACCATCCTGACCGGCGCCGTGGCTTCGCGCACCGCCTGCTCCATCGCCCGCGACCTGCGCCGCGAGACCTTCAACAAGGTTATGCACTTCTCGCCGGCCGAGGTGGGCAAGTTTAGCCAGGCCTCGCTCATCACCCGCTGCACCAACGACATTCAGCAGATTCAGATGGCCGCAACCCTGTTTATCCGCATGTGTCTTATGGCCCCCGTCATGGGCATCGTCGCTGTCATGCGCGTCCTGGCCAACCACACCGGCCTGGAGTGGACCATCGCCGTAGCCATCATCGCGGTCTCGGCCGTCGTCGGCGTGCTTATGGGCCTCACCATGCCCAAGTTCAAAAAGATGCAGAGCTTTGTGGACCGCGTGAACCTTACCGCCCGCGAGCTGCTCGACGGCCTTATGCCTATCCGCTCGTTCAACCGCGAGGAGCACGAGCTCGAGCGTTTTGACAAGGCTTCGCTCGACCTGATGACCACGCAGCTCTACACCAACCGCGCCATGAGCTTTATGATGCCGCTCATGATGCTCGTCATGAACTGCATCACCGTGCTCATCGTCTGGTTTGGCGCTCAGGGCGTGTCCGACGGCGTGATGCAGGTCGGCAACATGATGGCGTTTATCTCCTACACCATGCAAATCGTTATGGCGTTTATGATCCTCACCATGGTTTCGGTCATCCTGCCCCGTGCCGAAGTCGCAGCCGAGCGCGTGGAAGAGGTCATCACCTGCCCCACGAGCATCAACGACCCCGCCTCGCCCAAACTGCCCACGGCCAGCGCGCCGCGCGGTGAGCTCACCTTCCGCGACGTGAGCTTCCAGTATCCCGATGCCCGCGCCGACGTCATCAGCGGCGTGAACTTCACCACGCATGCCGGTCAGATGCTCGGCATCATTGGCTCCACGGGCTCGGGCAAGTCCACGCTCGTACAGCTGATTCCGCGCTTATACGACGTCACGGGCGGCAGCATTTCGCTCGACGGCATCGACGTGCGCGACATGACCCTTTCCGAGCTTCGCCGCCGCATTGGTTACATCCCGCAACAGGGTCGCCTGTTCTCGGGCACCGTCGAGAGCAACCTCACGTTTGCCGGCGACATGGTGAGCGATGATGACATGCACCGGGCGGCACGCATCGCCCAGGCCGAGGACTTTATCGCCGAGCGCGAGGGCGGCTACGACTCCCCCATCAGCCAGGGCGGCTCCAACGTCTCGGGTGGTCAGCGCCAGCGTCTGGCCATCGCCCGCGCGTTGGCCAAAAAGCCCGAGGTCGTGGTGTTCGATGACTCGTTTAGTGCCCTCGACTACAAGACCGACGCGCGCCTGCGCGAGGAGCTGGCCAAAAACGTTACCGACGCCGCGCTCGTGGTCGTGGCCCAGCGCATCGCGACTATCATGCACGCCGACCAGATCATCGTGCTCGACGACGGCCACGTAGTGGGCACCGGTACGCACGAGGAGCTGCTGCACAGCTGCCCGGCGTACCTGGAGATCGCACAGTCGCAGCTTTCCGCCGAAGAGCTGGGGCTTACCCAAGAAGAAATTGCAGCCGTCACGGAAGGAGGCGAGCGCTAATGGCAGACGAGACCAAGACTCAGATTCCCAAGCCCACCCGCCAGCGTGGTCCCATGGGCCGCATGGGCGGCATGCGCCGCGGCGAAAAGGCCAAGGACTTTAAGGGCACCATAAGGCAGCTGCTCGGCTATATCGGCCAGCACAAGATTGCCGTGCTTGCCGCCGTCGCCTTTGCCGTGTGCTCGGTCATCTTTAACATTGTGGGACCCAAGGTGCTCGGCCAGGTTACCACCAAACTGTTCGAAGGCCTGGTTGCCAAGGTCAACGGCACCGGCGACGTCGACTTTGCCTGGATCGCCAAGACGCTCGGCTTTTTGCTCTGCCTGTATCTGGCAAGCTCTGTTTGCAGCCTCATCCAAGGCTGGCTCATGACCGGCGTCACGCAAAAGATCTGCTATCGCATGCGCAAGGAGATCGCCGCCAAAATCGCCGTCGTTCCGATGAGCTACTTTAACGGACACAGCAAGGGCGACGTACTCAGCCGCATCACCAACGATGTCGATACGCTGGGCCAGTCGCTCAACCAGAGCGTGACGCAGCTCATCACGTCGGTGACGCAGATTATCGGCGTGCTCGTCATGATGCTGTCGATCAGCCTGCCGCTTACCGGCGTCACCGTGCTCACGCTGCCGGCCGCCGCGATTATCTTGACCGTGATGATTCACTTCTCGCAGCCGTACTTCCGCGAGCAACAGCAGGTTCTGGGCGCCGTCAACGGCATTATCGAGGAGGACTTTGCCGGCCAGAACGTCATTCAGGTGTTCGACCGCGCCGAGGCCTCGATTGAAGAGTTCGACCGTCAAAACGACCGCCTCTTTATTAGTGGCTGGCGCTCGCAGTTCCTGTCGGGCCTGATGATGCCGCTTATGAGCCTGGTGGGCAACATGGGCTATGTGGGCGTCGTCGTGGTGGGCGCGCAGCTCGCTCTGACCGGCAATGCCACGCCCGGCGACATCCAGAGCTTTATCCAGTACGTTCGCAACTTTACGCAACCCGTACAGCAGCTGGGCAACGTGAGCAACACGATGCAGTCGATGGCCGCCGCCACCGAGCGTGTGTTTGAGTTCCTCGCCGCGGCCGAAGAGGAGCAGAAGGCCGACGCCCAGATTCCCGAGAAGCGCCCCGGCCATGTGGAGTTTGATCACGTCAAGTTTGGCTACACGCCCGACAAGACCATCATCCACGACTTTAGCTGCGAGGCGCAACCCGGCCAGACCATCGCCATCGTCGGCCCCACCGGCGCCGGCAAGACCACGCTCATCAAGCTGCTGCAGCGCTTCTACGATGTGGACGGCGGCTCGCTGCGCGTCGAGGGTATCGACGTGCGCGACTGGGACCGCGCGGCACTGCGCGGCGAGTTTGCCATGGTGTTGCAGGATACGTGGCTGTTCAACGGCACCATTCGCGAGAACATTCGCTACGGACGTCCCGATGCGAGCGATGCCGAGGTCGAAGCCGCTGCACGCGCCGCACGCTGCGACCACTTTATCCATACGCTCGCCGGCGGTTACGACTTTATGATCAACGAAGAGGGCACCAACCTCTCGCAGGGTCAGCGCCAGCTCGTGACCATCGCCCGCGCCATTCTGGCCGACCGTCCGGCGCTGATTTTGGACGAGGCGACCTCCAACGTCGACACCCGTACCGAGGAGCTTATTCAGCGCGCCATGGATGCGCTGATGCAGGGCCGTACCAGCTTTGTCATCGCGCACCGCCTGTCCACGATCCGCAACGCCGACGTGATTCTGGTAATCCGCGACGGTGACATCGTCGAGAAGGGCACGCACGACGAGCTGCTCGCCCAGGGCGGCTTCTACGCCGACCTGTACAACTCGCAGTTCGACGAAGCGGCGTAAAAACCGGCGGCAAACAACCGCAATGCCAAGAAAACGGGGGCGCAGGACAACCTGCGCCCCCGTTTTTGTTTTGCGACCCTCGAACCGCCTCCCCTGGGACCTGATTGACAGCCCCTTCGAAGCCCCGTGGGCAAAAAATGGCAAATATGAGTACTGTTACTTTTTTAGTAACAGCCAAAACAGCCCCAAATGCCGTTTTCACGGCTTACACGCGTCCCTAAATTGATCAAACAGCCCTATAGCGAACTTATATGTGTTTACGTTAATGAACATATTTTGCTGTTATGTCTATTATTTTGCGAAGGCAATATGATACTAAGATAGCAACCGTACTCATATTTGGCATTTTTTGCCCACAGGGTATTTCCTGGGGAACCGACAACAGCCTTAGGGTCCCGCGCGGCGCCGCTCCCTCCCGGCATCCGCCGACGTTTACCCAGATAAACTGACCAAAATAAACCTGTCCCTTTTTGGTAGGTTTCGGGGTGACAAGGGCTTGCACTTTAGCGTGCGACAGCGGATAATGCCGAGCATTCGACAATACGCTTATTGCTCTTTCTATAGATTGAGGAGGCCCCTATGGCCATGGAATTCAAACGCAGGCTGCCGATACCCATGGAGATCCGCGAGGAAATGCCACTTTCTGCCGACCTTACCGCCAAAAAGCAGGCATTTGACGCCGAGGTCGCCAAAGTCTTTACCGGCGAGGACGCACGTAAGGTGCTCATCATCGGCCCGTGCTCTGCCGACCGCGAGGATTCAGTGCTTGAGTACATGAACCGACTGGCCAAGACCGCCGAGGAGGTCAAGGACAAGCTCATCATCATTCCGCGCGTCTACACCAACAAGCCGCGCACCAAGGGCACCGGCTACAAGGGCCTGCTGCACAACCCCGACCCCGAGGCGCCCGATGACCTGCTCGAAGGCGTTAAGGCCATCCGCCACATGCACCTGCGCGTTATTGAGGAAACGGGTTTCTTCACCGCCGACGAGATGCTCTATCCGTCCAACTACCAGTACCTCGTCGACCTGCTGAGCTACGTCGCCGTGGGCGCACGCTCGGTCGAGAACCAGGAGCATCGCCTGGTATCGAGCGGCATTTCGGTGCCCGTCGGTATGAAGAACCCCACCGCCGGTTCCACCACCGTTATGCTCAACTCCATCTACGCCGCGCAGGCGCATCAGAGCTTCATCTTCCGCAACTGGGAGGTCGAGTGCGACGGCAACCCGCTCGCACACGCCGTTATGCGTGGCTACATCGGTCTCGATGGGCGCACCTACCCCAACTACCACTACGAACACCTGGAACGTCTGGCCGAGCGCTATACCGAGCACGCCGGCTATGCCAATCCGGCGGCGGTCATCGACTGCAACCACGACAACTCGGGCAAGCGTCCGCTGGAGCAGTATCGCATTTGCAAGGAAGTGCTCGACAGCTGCCGCCGCAACGAGTCCATCTCCAAGCTGGTCAAGGGCTTTATGATCGAGTCCTACCTAGAAGACGGCAACCAGCCGGTCGACGGCGGCGTCTTTGGCAAGTCGATCACCGACCCGTGCCTGGGCTGGGAAAAGACCGACTACCTCATCCACGAGATCGCGGAGCGGGTTTAGTTACGCGGGCCGCATTTGGACAATCTGACGTTCAACTTCAAGGGCGCGACCAGAAGGTCAGCGCCCTTTCGTTTCACGTCACCTTGCCTCAAATGCGGCCCGCTCGCTGTCCGTCCTCTACCTGCGGCGTTGTCTTACTCCGGATGCGGCAGTTAGGGACGTTCCTTTTAATATGAGCAGGACATTGTCAAGAGGCAAAATCGGGCCTGGCCCCAACGATATGGGGTCAGGCCCTCTCCCTATATCAACCCGTCCGCGGCGACCTCGGCGTGTCTTCCCGACGCTCGTCTTTGCAGTTTAATATCCGCCCGCGGCGATCTCTCGCCGGGCAATCCGTTGCTACGGCTGAGGCTTCTACGTCGAACCGACAGTCTGTGCACGCGTGTGGCGCCCTGGGCGCTCGCAGAAAAGGGACCTGAGGTTCGCCTCAACGGCTTCGGATCGAACCGCTTCCGGGGTGATCGGCTTATGTGCGGGGGAGCCTCCCCCTACGCCTCCTCGGCCATGAGGCCGACCGCCCATACCCAGCAGGCGAGCTCGCGCGCCGTGGCGACGTTCTGCCGTGGACCCCGCGCGCGAGCAGGGCCTCGCGCCTCTCGACCAGCCTCCGCACGCCCTTGGCGGCATGCCTCCGGGCGCCCCGGTCCGGGTCCTGGCCCCTGGCGAGGTCCTTCGGCCGAGCGGAGCACGTCAGGTAGTGCCACGCGGCCTCGACCAGAGCCTTCCTCAGGTGCTTGTTGCCGGCCTTGGTGATCGCGCCCCTGCGGTCGCTCTCCCCGCTGGAGTGCTCGGAGGGCGTCAGGCCGACCCACGCCGCGAACGAGCGGGCGTTCGACTGGATAGAAAAACGCCCGTCGGCGGTGGTGCCGGCGGGCGTTGCTGTGCGATATGTTGCATTATGGGCTTAGTGCCTCATAAAGTGGTATTCGATCACATTGCTGTAGGGGTGACCCGGGCCCACAATGCCCTGCGGGAACAGCGGCTGGTGCGGCGTGTCGGGGTACATCTCTGCCTCGAGGGCAAAGCCGGCGCCCCAGCCATAGTTGGCATCGTCCTTGGCGTGCTCGTCGCCCAGCCAGTTGCCGGTGTAGAGCTGCACACCCGGGGCGGTGGTGTAGTAGTCCAGCTCGCGGCCGGTCCACATCTCCTCGACGTGCATCGCGCGGCGCAGGTTGCGACCGTACTGATAGCCATCGATACACAAGCAGTGGTCGTAGCCGCGTGCCTGCTTAATCTGCGGATCGTCGGCCTCCATGCCAGGCGCGACGGGGCGCAGCTCACGGAAGTCAAACGGCGTGCCCTCGACCGGAGCAATCTCGCCGGTGGGGATGTTCTGCTCGTTGATGGGCAGGTAGTGGGCAGCGTTAGCAACAAAGAAGTGCTCACAGTCCATACCGGCGTTGTGACCGGCAAGGTTAAAGTACGTGTGGTTGGTCATGGACACGTACGTGGCGCGGTCGCTCTCACAGCCATATTCGATACGGAAGCAGTCGGTGCGCGTCACGGTAAACACGGCCGTAAAGGTGCGGTTGCCGGGAAGGCCCAGCTCACCGTCCTCAAGCGAGGTGGTCATGCGTACGGCATTGTGGACCTCGTCGAGCTCAACGTCCCATACGCGCTTGTGCAGACCATGTTCAAGATCGCTGTGCAGGTTGTTGGTGCCCTCGTTGGCGGGCATATGCCAGTCCGTGCCGGCGATGGTGATCGTGGCACCTGCAGTGCGGTTGGCCACAGGTCCGATGGTCGCGCCAAAGCAGGCGGGGTTGTCAAAGTAATCCTCGAGCTTATCGAAGCCCAGCACCACATCGCGCACGTTGCCGGGGATGTCGGGCACGTCGATGCCCAACACGGTGGCACCATAGTCCATAATGCGAACGCAGATCTCGGGCCCGTTGAGGGTGTAACGATGAACGGGGGTACCGCACGGCGCGGTGCCGAAAAGCTCGGAAGTGATCATTTGGTTCCTAACATCGAGGTATTTCCGACAAACTGTAGCGCGAACAGGCGAGATTATCACTACACCCCACTAAAGCAGGGGGTATTTTTCTCAAAAAAATGATGATTGGAGCTGCGCGGGCGTTCATTTTTGACGCGTACGAGTCTGATACAATTTGTTCGTTACTGTTTGAATGATATGCGCGCAAAGAACGGCGAGGATTCATCGTGATTAAGGCAGAGCGACAGGATAAGGTTCGTCAGCTGCTCGAAGAGCAGGGCACGGTCTCGGTTAAAGAGATTTCTGATACGTTAGGTGTCTCGGATATGACGATCCGCCGCGACCTTGAGGAACTTGCGAGCCTGGGCGAGATCGAACGCGTGCACGGTGGAGCCCGCAGTGCGCAGGGCCGTCCACATGCTATGTTGCGCCATGAGTATTCGCACAGCGAAAAGCGCACCAAGCATGCCGAGGAAAAGTTGCAGATCGCGCGCCGCGCCGTGGAGCTTATCGAGGAAGGCTCGACCATCTTTTTGGGCACGGGCACTACGGTGGAGCAGATGGCCTCGATGCTGCCGGCGTGCCGCCTGCGCATCGTGACCAATTCGCTTTCGGTGTTTAACCTGCTCGAGGCGCGCGAGGACTGCGACCTGTGCCTAGTGGGCGGCATGTACCGTCGCCGTACTGCCGCTTTTGTGGGACCAACGGCCGAGGATACCCTGCGTGCACTGGGTATCGACGCGGCGTTTATCGGCGCCAACGGCATTCTGGATGGCGACGTGTCTACGTCTAATATGGATGAGGGTCGTATCCAGCAGCTCGCCTTTAGCAAGGCCGACTCGCGCTATCTGATCGCCGACTCCAGTAAGATCGGCAAGCGCGACTTCTACACCTTCTGCCGCCTGGACAGTTTGGACGCCGTGGTGTGCGAGCCGGGTATTGCCGCCGAGGATCGCGCCGCCATCGAGGAACACACGCAGGTCATCTGCTAGCTAACGCTGCAGGCGATACTTCTGTCCCCTGCCGGCGCGGGGATTATCGCTTCAATATGACGTGCAGAATGACACGTATAAGTAAAAACACCATTTGTGCGTCAAATTTGATGACGCGTAAAAATTTGCGCGTCATTTTACGTGTCAACGTGACGCGAGTTGACGCGCAAATAGGAATTCGTGGGCGCTCGGAAAATCGACGGAGTTCGTGAGCCTGCAACTTGGTTGGGTGGCGTACGAAGTCCTCCAGCGGGACCGAATATGTTTTCGGTATCATATCGGTTTCAAATGATACCGAAAGTATGTTCGTGATACCGAAAACTAGAAACCATGGTTCATAACTGCTTGGAAAGTTTGGATTTGACTATCTTATGGTCTTGATCTGTAACAGGTAGGCGGTCGAAAGTGGGCTACGTGTTACAGATTGAGATCTTTCAGCCCTGGTCGCCCGTTCGTCTAAATCTATAACAGTTAGGATTGAAAATCCCTGCTAGATGTTACAGATCGAGACAAATGATCCGCTCGGGCTCACCAAAAACAAAAAGGCCGCATGCGATCCCGTGGAGGGACTCACATGCGGCCGACAGGGGGTATGCGGCAAAAGTTAGGCCATGAGCAGGCCGGTCTCCGCGACGTTCTTGTACCAGTACGCGCTCGCCTTGGGATAGCGCTTCTGGGTCTCAAAGTCGATGTAGAACAGGCCGTAACGTTTGTTATAGCCGTTGGTCCAGGAGAACTGGTCCTGCAGCGACCACACAAAGTAACCGTCGACGTTTACGCCGCCGTCGATTGCCTTGAGGATCCATGCGAGATGCTGACGCATGTAGTCGATGCGAGGGGCGTCGTCGATAAAGCCGTCCTCAAAGTCGTCCTTATAGCCCATGCCGTTCTCGGTGATGTAGATCTTCTTGTAGTTGGGGTAATCGTTCTTAATGCGCAGCAGCAGGTCGTAGAGGCCCTCGGGATAGATGATCCAGTCCCAATCGGTGGTGGGTACGCCTTCGCGCACGCATGACTCGCCCACGCCCTTGAGGAACCAGCGCGAGGAGCCCTTGTCGCCGGTGCCATTGTGGTTGATGTCGTTTTCGCCCTCGGCGGCACGCAGGAACTGGCACTTGTAGGTATTGACGCCCAGGCAATCGTTGTAGGGGAGCGCGGCGGTCAGCGCGGCGATGTCCTCGTCGCGGACGTCGAGCTCGCCGCCAGCGATATGGGCCAGCTTGGTTGCGGCTTCCATGGTGTCGGCTGCATAGTGGCCGCGGAAAGTGGCGTCGAGCACCCAGCGGTTGTTGATGACGTCGGCCATGCGGGCGGCCTCGCAGTCGGCAGCGCTGTTGGGATCGAGGGGGTACTTGGGCTCCAGGTTCTGGACAATGCCGATCTCGCCCTCAAAGCCGCCCTCATGGAAGGCGACGACAGCCTTGGCGTGGGCCACCATCATGTTGTGCATGAGCTGGAAGGCCTTGTCCAGGCGATACTTCTCGCCGTGCGGCCAGTTACCGACGATAAAGCTGCCCTCGGCGGTCGCGGGGATCTCGTTAAAGGTAAACCAGTGCTTGACCTCGGTGAACTCGGCAAAGCAGAACTTGGCGTACTCGACAAAGGCGTCGATCGTCGTGCGCGTCAGGAAGCCCTCGCCGCCGTTCTGGTAAAAGGCCTCGGGCGTATCGAAGTGATCGAGCGTGACATAGGGGATAACGCCTGCTTTGTTGCAGGTGGCGAAAAGCTCGTGATAGAAAGCGACGCCCTCGGGGTTAATCTCGCCGGTGCCGTTGGGGAAGATGCGGCTCCAAGCGATAGAGACGCGAATACCGTTGATGCCGAAGCGCTGGCACAGGTCGATATCGACCGAGTACTTGTTGTAGAAGTCGCTTGCGGGATCGGGGGAGAAGCGACCCTGGGCTGCCAGGAAATCGTCCCAGGGCACTTTGCCCTTGCCGTGCGTGCGGGTCTCGCCCTCAACCTGGTAAGCGGCGGTGGCGCCGCCAAACACAAAGCCGTCGGGGAACTGCATGGGGTTGGTCATGAGTCATCCTTTCTGTGGGATACGAATAGGGGGAGGTGCCCGAACTGGGGATCCGGGCACCAACAGAGGGAGGAACTAGTCGAGGTTCTCGCGGAGCCACTTGATGGCGCCAGCGGGGTCGCGAGTAAGGTCGATATATTCCTTACCGCGGGGAGCGAGCAGCTTAATGCCCAGACGATCGGTGTCGGCCTTCATGTCGTTGTAGTAGCTACGAACCTGCGGGGCGAGCACGATGACGTCGTACTGATCCATGATGGCAGTGTGCTGGCCATAGGCGCCTGCGGAGGAAGCGATGTTCTCTCCGGTCTGTGCGGCACCTTCCTTGATAGCGTTGGCGAGCATGGCAGAGGTGCCGGCGCCGGCGCACAGGACGAGGACCTTCAGGCCATCGACATCCTTCTTGGCGGATGCATCGGCAGCGGGCTCGGGCTGATCGGCGACAGGCTTGCTGTCGGCGGCAGCGGCGGTCGGCTCGACGGAAGCGGTGGTCTGCTCGACAGCGGGCGCAGAGGTGCTGGCGGCGATGGTGGCAGCACCATTGGACTCAAGACCCAGCTCGGCGGCGCGCTCGGCCTCCTGGTCGCAGAGCAGCTTATCGTATGCCTTCAAGAACGGCAGGTAGATGATGGCGTCCAGCAAGATGATGATTGCAACAAACACCAGGGCGATAAGCTGGAAGTTCGTGGTGATGAAAATGCCGATGGGGGCAGGGGTAGCCCAAGGCACCACGAAGGAGAAGCCGTTCATACCCACATTGTCGATAAAGAACTTGGCAACGCTTACGTTGACGCAGCCGGCGGCAACAAAGGGGATGAGCATGTAGGGGTTAAGGATCATTGGCGCGCCAAAGAGCAGCGGTTCGTTGACGGCGAAGGCAACAGGAACAATCGAGGCCTTACCGACGGCTTTGAGCTGCTTGGACTTCATAAAGAGAATCAGCAGGAGCGGCACGATGAACGTGGCGCCGGTGCCGCCGAACTCACCCACAAGCGACATGTTAAAGGTGAGGGAATGGGCGGGGTGACCACCGGCCAACAGAACCTGCAGGTTCTCGGCCTGGTTGGCAAGACGGATGGGGTCGATGCCCGGCTGGACGATCGAGGGGCCGTGGACACCGATGAACCAGAAGAACGCGGTGGCTGCCTGGATAAGGATGAGGCCGGGATAGGTTTCTGCAGCGGTAAAGAGCGGGGAGAGCAGTTTGATAAGCAGCTCGGAGAACGGAACGCCCATGAGGTTGCGCACAACCACATCGATGATGCCGCAGATGATGACGGCGCCGCCAAAGGGGATGATGTCGCGGAAGTTCTGAGCGATGGCGCCCGGGACCTCCTTGGGCAGCTTAATGGTCAGATCGCGCGAGACGCAGAACTTATAGACCCACACGGTAATGAACGCGGCGATATAGGCCGAGAACAGACCGCGCGTGCCCATGCTGGTGCAGTCGAAGACCGAAAGTTCGGAGCCGTTGAACTTGGTGGTGAACTGCGTGACTGCGAGCAGCAGCATGCTGCACTGGGCGGCCACCATGGTGGAACCGTCGTTGAGCACCTTGCCGGCGGGCATGCGACGGTTCATGGAAGCCGTAAAGTTCTTGGCAGTGGTGCCGGCAACCATGATGCCCATGACACCCATGGTGAAGTTGTACAGCTTGTTGCACCAGTCGATGAGCGGCTGGGGCAGCGTGATGCCAACTACGCCAGGAAGGGTGGCAATCAGCAGGAAGATCGAAGAGGTGAGGACAATGGGCATGCACCCAAGGAATCCGTCCTTGATGGCCTGGAGGTAGATGTTCCTCGAGATCTTCTCAAAGAACGGCTGATGCTTTTCGAGCATCTTTACGATGGCGTCCATAGAGCTCCTTTGCTACTTGATGCGCGATGCATGTGGATGGAACTGGTCGTCGATGGATGGTCAGGACTGCCCGGAAACCTTCCTGCTTAAGGAAGGCATTGTGAAATGACAACGTTGTCATTTCGTTAATGACAACGTAAGACATTTTTGGAAGAGCAACAAGGATATACGGGTGAGTGGTCGATATTGTTCGGTAAACGGTTGATTTATCAGTCAGGCAGGTGGTGTATGCTAGAACGCAAAAAACAAGCGATAGAGAACCGAGTGGAGAAGCAGTGACAACGATGGACAAGAAAAACGTTTCGATGAACGACGTGGCGATTGCCGCGGGTGTTTCTCTCAAGACGGTGTCGCGCGTGATCAACGAGCCCGATAGCGTGCGAGAGTCGACACGCGATAAGGTCCATTCCGCAATGGAGGCGCTCGGATTTCGAACCAACTTTGCCGCTCGTTCGCTCAAGTTGGGCCGTTACGGGTGCATCGGCGTTGTGCTGTTTCACTTGTCAGGCGGTGCCGTGGACATGATTGACGGTATCGCCGATGCCGCCGAAGAGCGAGGCTTTGCGCTCACGATGATCAAAAAGCGGGCGGGGGAGAAGATGGCCCTTGCCGATGCGGCGCGTAGGATGTCGCAGCTCCCCGTCGACGGCATGATTTTCAACCTGCGCCAGATGGTCGATGACTTTGATACCTTTGAGGCGCCGAAAGACCTCAAGACGGTGATTATCACACCGATGGAACATCCTACCTGCTCTACCGTCAGTGACGACCAAGAGGGCGGCGCGCGCATGGCGTGCGAGTACTTCTTGAACCACGGGCACAAGAACGTGTACTTCGTCTCTGGTAAGAAAGAGTCACTGTCGAGCCAGTGCCGTATGAAAGGTTGGCGAGCGGCACTCGAGGCACGTGGCATTGAGCCGCCCGAGCCTCTGCAAGGCGATTGGAATGCGGATAGTGGCTATGCCGCGGGCCTTGTGCTTGCCGATAAGCCCGATTGCACGGCGGTCCTCGCTGCTAACGACTGCATGGCAAACGGCGTGATGATGGCTCTACGTGACAAAGGGCTCAATGTGCCCGACGACGTGTCCGTGATCGGCTTCGACGATGAGCTCTACAAGACGATTCCCAACTCGATTCTGACGTCGGTGAAGTTTCGCCACCGCGAACTGGGCATCCGTGCGCTTAACGAGGTCGTCGCAGGTCTGGAAGCCCCGAGCTCCAGAAGTCGTACGCTCGTCTCGGGCGTGTTGGTCGAGCGTTCCAGCGTAAGGGACCTGCGGGCGTAGACGTGCTCTGCCTGTCTGTCTCAATCTGTAACAGCTAGGACCCAAAAACTCGGCTAGATGTTACAGATTAAGATGAACAGGAGGACGGGTGCGGTCTAAACAAAATGGCCCGCGCATCACACATCGATGCACGGGCCATTTATTGTCTGCGAGCGGCAGGTGGTGTCAGCGTCTTATGCCTCGAGGTTTTCCTCGATCCAGGCGACGGCACCCTTGGGATCCTTAGTGAGGTCGATGTACTGTTTGCCCTTGGGCGACAGCAGCGTGATGCCCAGGCGGTCGGTGTCGGCCTTCATCTCGTTGTAATAGGTGCGAACCTGCGGAGCCAGGACGATGACGTTGTACTGGTCCATGATGGCGTAGTGGCTGCCGTAGGCACCGGCGTTGGCGGTAATGTCGATGCCCAGCTCGTCGGCGCCTTCCTTAAGCGCGTTGGCGAGCAGTGCAGAGGTGCCGGCGCCAGCGCACAGAACCAGAACCCTCAGATCCTTGCCCTTAAGGGCGGACGGAGCTGCGGAGGCCTCGGTGGCAGAAGCGGTCTCGACAACAGGAGCCTCAACGGCGGGGGCGGCAGCGGTCTTGACGGCCTTGGTCTCCTCGGCCTCTTCTTCGGCCAGGGTCTCGGCCTCCTGCTTGCACAGGACGTTGTCGTAGGCCTTGCAGAACGGGTAGTAGATCAAGAAGTCAACGACCAGCAGGACGACAACCAGGACCAGAGAGATCGGCTGGAAGTTGGTGTCGATGAAGGTGCCGATCGGTCCGGGGAGTGCCCACGGCATGGCATAGATAAAGCCGTTCATGCCCAAAAAGTCGATGAAGAACTTACCAATGAGGACGTTGGCCACGGGGGCAAACAGGAACGGGATCAGGAAGTACGGGTTGAGGATGATGGGCGCGGCGAACAGCAGCGGCTCGTTGACGGCGAACATCACGGGTACGACAGAGGCTTTGCCGACGGCCTTGAGCTGCTTGGAGCGCATAAAGAGCAGGAAGATGATCGGGACAATGAACGTGGCGCCGGTGCCGCCGAGTTCGCCGATGTAGTTACCGAAGTTCTCGGTCAGGGCGAGGGCGGGGTGACCGCCGGCCTGCAGCGTGGCGAGGTTGGTGGTGATGTTGCCAAACAGCGCGGCGTTGAGGGCAGGCTTAACGACCGAGGGGCCGTGGATGCCCATGAACCAGAACAGCGGGATCATGAACCAGATGAGGGCGAGGCCGGCGTAGGAATCGGCAGCGGCGAACAGCGGGCTCACCAGCGTGGAGATGACGTTGGCAAACGGGACGGCCAAGCAGGTGCGGCAGATAACGTCGATGACGGCGACAAACAGGATGGAGAAGCTGAAGGCGAAGATGTCGCGGAAGTTCTGGGCGATGGCGCCGGGGACTTCTTTGGGCAGCTTGATGGTGATGTCTCGCTTAATGCAGAAGGCATAGATGTTGACCGTGGCAAATGCGGCGACAAAGGAGCTCAGCAGGCCCTTGGTGCCCATGTTGTCGGTAAAGAACACCGAGACATCGGCGCCGTCGATCTTGGCACTCGTCTGGGTAACGGCCAAGATGAGCATAGCGCACATGGCGGCGACCATGGTGCTCGTGGCGTTGATGGCCTTGCCAGCAGGCATGCGGCGGTTCTTGGAGCCGGTCAGCGCGCTTGCGGTGGTGCCGGCGACCATGATGCCCACGACGCCCATCGTGAAGTTGTAAACCTTGTTGCAGAAGTTCACGACGTCGACGTTCCACCAGTCGGGCAGCGTAAAGCCGCCGACCGTGGCGACAACGCCCGGCAGGGTCGAAATAAGCAGGAAGACAGAAGAAGACAGGATGATGGGCATTGCTGCCAAAAAGCCGTCTTTAATGGCCTGAAGGTAGATGTTCTTAGAGACCTTGTCGAAGTACGGCTGACCTTTCTCCAAGAACTTAACGATCGATTCCATAGTTCACGCTCCTCTTTGCATGAAATCTTAATGGCATGGACGTTGAAAACCTATATGGTCTCCCGCTTGCTAAAAGCCCGGGTGCAGGCGGGGTCGGTCCCAGGGGGAGAGAGGGGAGCGGCTGGGTTTGTATCGCATAGGGCCGCTCCCTTCTCGGGGGAAAGCGAGGCGATGCGTTACTGCGCGTCCGCCATAGTGTCGGCGAGCTCCTTGTACCAGAGTGCCGACTGCTTGATGTAGCGTTTTTGCGTGTCGAAGTCGATGTAGAACAGGCCGTAGCGCTTGTTATAGCCATTGGCCCACGAGAACTGGTCCTGCAGGCTCCAGATAAAGTAGCCCTGGACGTCGACGCCCTCGGCGCGCGCCTGGAGCACCTTCTCCATGTGCTGGTCGACAAAGTCGATGCGCTCGGGATCGGCGACGATGCCGTTTGCGTCGGGCTCGGGGTCCTTGTGGCCCAGGCCATTTTCGGTGATATAGATGACGGGGAGGTTGGGATAGGTGGCGCTGATGTGCTTGAGCGTGTCGTAGAGGCCTTGCGGGTAGATGAGCCAATCCCAGTCGGTGGTGGGGATACCCGGCATATCGACCTGCTGCCCGACGCCCTTAAACTTAAAGCACGAGGTGCCCTTGTCTCCGGTGCCGTTAAAGCTGTTGGTTGACTCGCCATCGTAGGCGGCGATAAACGCCGACTGATAGTAGTTGAGGCCGAACATATCGTTGCGGGGCGCCGCCTTGGCGAGCTCCTCCATGTCGCTGTCCTCAACCGTAAGTGTGGCGTTGTTGGCACGCAGAATCTCGTTGATGAGTGAGAGGGTGCGCGCGGAGTAGTGACCCAGGAAGGCGCCGTCCATGATGAAGTCGGTGTAGAAGGCGTTGTACAGGTCGGCGGCGTGCTGGTCGGCGGGCGAGTCGGTGGCAGGATATGCCGGCGTCAGGACGTTGACCATGCCAATGCGTCCGCCCAGGTGCTCGGTCTCGTCAAGATCCTTATACAGGTTGACGGCGCGGGCGTGGGCAACGAGCTCGTTGTGCTGGCTCTGGATGCCGCTCGTCACATCAAAGTGATGGTTGGGCGGGAAGTTGCCTTGGATGTATTGGGAGTGCGAGAGGCTGATGAGCTCGTTGATGGTGAACCAATTTTTGACCTCGCGGAACTCGCGGAAGCAGAACTCGGCATAGCGCACATAGGCGTCGACGGTCTTGCGGTTGAGCCAGTCGCCCTGGTTGAACAGGGCGGCGGGGGAGTCAAAGTGATGCAGGGACACATAGGGCTCGACGCCATACTTTTTGCAGCAGGCGAACAGCTCGTGGTAGTGCTTAACGCCCTCGGAGAGGGGTTCGGCATCGTCGCCGTTGGGGAAGATGCGGGTCCAGGCGATGGACACACGAATGGCGTTGAGTCCATGCTCGGCAGAAAGGCGGATATCCTCCTCGTAGCGGTTGTAGAAATCACTGGCCGGGTCGGGCAAAAAGCGACCCTGGGCGACAAGGTAATCGTCCCACATGGTCTTACCCTTGCCTGCCACCTTCGTGGAACCTTCCGTTTGGTACGCGGCGGTTGCGGCGCCCCAAACAAAGCCCTTCGGCAGCTGCTGTACGCGGTTTAGCAAAGACATATGCATACACCCTCTCGTCTCGCTGTTCGATATTGTGCGTTTGCGCTCAGGAGGCTCCCTGGTTAGCGTTCAGCGGTGAAAAAGCCCGATAAACACTATCTTAAAATGATTAGAACCAAAATGAGCACGTGAACATTTGACAATGAGCACGTTAACATCCGGCTGGGATGTATAGAAACAAAACAACTTCAAACAGCCGCGAACGGTTGTATTTGTTCGGTAAGCGGTTTTGATTGACAGAAGTTTTCATGTTGTGGTATATGGCTCGGGTATCATGAGCACGTTATCGATGTATGTACGATGCGCCATGGGCGCGGGGAATAGTTGGGAAGCAGGTTAGCGTGGAAGGCATGGCTCAGCAGACAAGGAATGGTCATTCGGCGAGCGCGGCAGAGGTTGCGGCGCTCGCTGGCGTGAGCCGCCAGACTGTGTCTCGCGTGGTCAACGGTATGCCCAACGTGACGGAAAAGACGCGCAAGCGTGTGCTGGCCGCCATGGAAGAGCTGGGCTTTCGTCCCAATTTTGCTGGAGCGGCGTTGCGCGGCGGGTCGTATCGTTCTATTGGCCTGTGCATGTACAACATCACACGTGTCGGTAACCTGGCGACGCTCGAGGGTATCATGCAAGCGGCGCGCGAGCACGATTTTGCCGTCACTATGATCGAGATGGGCGGCGACAAGCCCTATACACTTGCCGATGCCTCGCGCCGCATGGTCGAGCGACCCGTCGACGGCATGATTCTCAACATGAACCGCATGGCTCCCGATTTTGAGGAGTTTGTTCCCCAGCCGGGAGTGCGAACGGTCATCCTGTCCATGTATGCGCATCCGCGCTGCACGACGATCGACTCCGACCAGTATGGTTCGTGCGAGCTGTTGACCAATTATCTGCTGGAACATGGTCACTCGAATATGCGGTTTGTGGCGGGTCCGGAAAACTCGATTTCCTCGCGTTTTCGTGAGGCCGGTTGGCGCGATACGCTGGGTCGTGCTCATGTCGATGCCGCTCCGATGCTGCGTGGCGATTGGAGTGCGGACAGTGGGTACGCCATGGGCGAGCGGATTGCGGCCGAGGTGCTTGCCGGCGGGTCGCAGGCGCCGACTGCCGTGCTTGCGGCAAATGACCAGATGGCGCTGGGCGTTATCGCCGCGCTCGAGAACGCGGGCCTGTCCGTGCCCGACGACGTGAGCGTGGTTGGTATCGACGACGCACTCGAGGGACTTGTTCCTCACAATCGGCTGACGACGCTGCGATTTGATTTGCGCGGTGTCGGTAAGCTTGCGTTTGAGGCGGCGATTGGAGAGAGCTCGTCTATCGAGGCGATTCATGTGCCGAGCACGCTGGTCGAACGCTCGACTGTTAGGGACATACGGGGTTAGGTCCTACTCCGTTTGTCTCGATTTGTAACAGGTAGACGGTCAAAAGCGGGCTACGTGTTACAGATTTAGATTCTTCGGAAAGAGCAATCCTGTTCGTCTCAATC
>JAXJLC010000370.1:0-2333 GCA_036297365.1 Collinsella sp. | reverse complement strand
GGTGCACGCCTGCGACGACAAGCGCGTCATCGATCCGGCCCTTAAGGAAAGCGCCCTTTTGACCGGCGTCTTCAACCGCCTGGCCCGCAGCTGCTTCTACGGCGTCGCCGTCAAGGAGGGCGACGAGAGCCCCTATCGCAACGGTTGCATCCCCGCCGGCGCCGCCTCGGCCACCGTGGTGGAGGCCGCCGAGCAGGCCGCCCTCGCGTTTGAGCAGGCCATGTACAAGTTCGAGACGCACCGCGCGCTCGCTGTGTGCGACGACTACCTGCGCGCCGCCAACAAGCGCTGGAGCGACGCCTCCAAGGCTGCCAACAAGCTTGAGGGCGAGCAAGCCAATACCGCGATGACGCAGGCCCTCGTCGACGCCTTCACCGAGCTGCGCGTGGCGACCGTGCTCATGCACGGCATCGTGCCGGCCGGCTGCGAGCTCATCTGCGAGTACTTCGACGTTGACCCGGTCGCCTTCTTTAGCTGGGACAACATATTTGCCTCCACGGACGAGTTCGTGGAAAGCCTGGGCGAGAAGCCCGGCGAGCACCGCGTGAAGCCGCTGCCCCCGCGCTTCGACTTCTTCAGCAAGCACGAGAGCCAGTACTAAAACAACACTCGACATGTAATGGAATGGGAAGGAAAGACGGATGTCCAAGCCGCGTCGTCGTAAGCAGAAAAAGCAGGTCAAGGCCGAGCTCAAGCTCAGGCAGTTTGCTGCTACCGAGCTTTCCGACCAGCTTGCCGCCCAACACTCCGCCGCCGACCTGCCGCGCTTTATGGTCGACACGGTCGCCGGCGCCTATGCGCCCGCCGATGCTCACCTCATGATCGAGGGCTTCGGTGCCGCAGCCGCACGCCCGGTCACGCTGCGCGCCAACACGCTCAAGGCGACCGCCGAGGACATCGCTGCGGCGCTCGATGCAGCCGGCATCGCCCACAACCCCGTCGCCTGGTACCCAGACGCCTTTATCCTGCCCGAGGCCCAGGTTTCCGATCTGTGGGACCTCGACATCTACCGCGACGGCAAGATCTACCTGCAGAGCCTGTCATCCATGATGCCGCCGTTGGTCCTGGGCGCCCAGGCAGGCGAGGACATCCTGGACATGTGCGCAGCCCCTGGCGGCAAGACGACGCAGATCGCCGCCCTCACGCAGGGACAGGCACACCTCACCGCCTGTGAGATGAACATCCCCCGCGCCGAGAAGCTCGAATCAAACCTCCATCGCCAGGGTGCCAAACACGTGCCCGTCATGCGCATCGACGCACGCGAGCTCGACGAGTTCTTCCGCTTCGACCGCATCCTGCTCGACGCCCCCTGCACCGGCACGGGCACCGTCATCAGCGGCAACGAGAAAAGTCTGCGCGGCCTGACCGAGCAGTTGCTGAGCAAGTGCACCCGCTCGCAGCGCGCGCTTCTGGACCGCGCCATGGGTGCCCTCAAGCCGGACGGCACGCTCGTCTATTCCACTTGTTCGATCATGCCGCAGGAAAACGAGGACGCCCTGCAAGAGGCCCTCGACAAGCATATGGACTGCGAGCTCATCCCCCTTGACGGCACGCCGAGCGAAAGCGAAGCACGCCGCGCCCAGGAAGCCGGCGAGGAGCCGCGCGTCGAGTCCAACGCTCTGACCGAGGCCATTGCCGCGGGTCAGGTATCGGCCATCGCCAACGGCCTGCCCGGCACGCTCACCATTCCGCCTAGCCGCGACTTTGAGGGCTTCTACATTGCCCTGATTCGAAAACGCAGCTAGCGCACGGATCCAAAACTCAACAAGCTATCTCTGTGCGCGTTTGCCCTGCTGGTCGCGATGCTGTTTAAGCATCGCGCGCTCCTTGCGTTCGGCCCTTTTGCCCTTAATGGCCGTGACCACAAAGTAGATGACCGCGGCGGCAACGATTGCGGCCACACACAGGCCAATCGAGCCAAACATTGCTGTCAATTCCATACCGCGTCACCTCTCTTTTAAACGGGACATTCAAGATAGCACCTCGATACCCGCCACCACAGCTCCTTCACGTTCGCCGGCCCTTCGGTCTAACGGATGGCGCGGCGGGGAAAAATCAACTCGTCAAACGATTTAGCATTCGCTATTCCGGCTGCATCGCGCCGGCCGTCATCACATAGAATCGAGCCTCCATGGATACCCTCAACGATCTAAATGAGCGCGTCGACGCCTTTGTCGGCACCAGCTCCTTCGACACGCCTGCCGCGGCAAACGACCAAGCTCCCATCGATGTGCCCGCCGAGGTTCACGAGGACATCGTCGCCTCGGTCGATTTCTCCGAGGTCGAGCTCGCAGACGAGTTCACCGAGCCCCAGGTAGCCGTGACCCCCAACG
>JAXJLC010000369.1:0-8172 GCA_036297365.1 Collinsella sp. | reverse complement strand
TCTCGGAAGTAATGCCCGAAAGCGGCTGGAACCAGTGCGCGTAGTGCGTCGCGCCCTTGGAGATGGCCCAGACCTTCATGGCGTGGGCAACGGCGTTGGCCACATCCGGGTCGAGCGGCTCACCGTCCTCGAGGGTTGCAGCAAGGCGCTTCCAAATGTCCTTGGGGAGGTAGTCCTTCATGACTTCCTCAGAGAACACCATGGTCCCGAAGCGGTCAGTAAGATCGGCCATACGGAACTCCCTTCGTATCGGCACCGCGTGAGAAGCGGTGTTGATTACTAACGAACGAGTCATAGCTTAGACTCGCCGTGTTTCCGCGACATTACCGTTATGTTGCTGTCGCGAAACCAATCAATGAGGTTACCGCATCACAGCGGCGCTGCCATCCTTAATGGCCAATCAACTGTATAAATTGCAGACCTCTCCCCATAGTTTAAGGGTAGTCAATTTGGGATGGGGCTCTATTAACTGGTATTTCGCATCAAATACCATTCAATATAGCCCCATCCTAGATTGACCGCTCTGTTATAGGAAATGCCGATAGCAAAGCATTTTCGATTGGTATCCCCAAATAGCGAGTGAAACTCCACCGTGACACAGTGGTGCTGTAGAATCCTTAAAACACATCACACTATTGCGTATCTAAAGGAGCACGATATGCGCGTCGACGAGGTTTTTAAGCAGGCAGCATCCCAGGGCACCGCACCCGTTTCGTTTGAGATGTTCCCGCCCAAGGGCGAGCTTACCCTCGACACGGCTCGCGAGGTGGCAGGCAATTTGTGCAAGCTTTCGCCGAGCTTTGTCTCGGTCACCTGCTCTGCCGGCGGCTCGGGCAACGGCGCCACCACCGCCCCCATCGCGCATATGATTTCGAGCGAATTCGACACGCCCTCGGTGGCACACCTCACCTGCGTGGGCCGCACCCACGCCGACATCGCCGCCAAGATCGACGAGTATCGCACCGCCGGCGTTGAAAACATTCTGGCCCTGCGTGGCGATCTCCCTGCCGGCGCGACCGAGGACGACAAGCCCGCCTCCGACTACGCCTACGCCCGCGACCTCATCCCCGAGCTCGTCGACGCCGGCTTTTGCGTGGGCGCCGCAGCCTACCCCGAGGGCCACATTGCCTGTGAGGATCTCAACCTCTCGGTCGAGCACCTCAAGCAAAAGCAGGACGCCGGCGCGAGCTTCTTTGTGACACAGCTCTTCTTTGATAACGAGTGCTTCTACCGTTTTCGCGAGCTTGCCGACAAGGCCGGCATCACCGTGCCCATTACCGCGGGCATCATGCCGTTTATGGGCAAGTCGCAGATCAGCCGCATGGTCTTTATGTGCGGCGCGTCGCTGCCCTCCCCCGTCATCAAGATTCTCGCCAAGTACGAGAACGACCCCGAGAGCCTGCAGGCAGCCGGTGTAGATTATGCCGCCCGCCAGCTTTGCGACCTCAAGGAGCACGGCGCCGACGGCCTGCACCTGTACACTATGAACCGTCCTGCGATCGCCGCGACCATTATGGAGCGCCTGGGGTAATGGAAAAACCGCACATCGATACAACCGCTGTCGAAGTGCCAGCCGACCTTGCGTCGCCGGCGCTTTACCGTGTCGATGCTGCGCACCATCCCCGTGTCGACCGTGCCGAGATGCTGCGGTATCTGGGTTACGGCGGCCAGCAGATCGAGCCCGAGCTGTCACGACGTATTGAGCTTGTGGTCGAGCGTCTGGAACTTGACATTGAGCCCCGTGGCGTGCGCCGCGTGTTTGCCGTCGATGCCACGGGCGTGGACGAACAAAGTGAGCCTTGCATTCGCTTGGTCGGCACCAACGTTGAGCTGCGAGGTCGCGATATCTATCGACATCTCAAAGATGCCCGCTTTGCCGCGCTCATGGCATGTACCCTCGGCATGGACGCCGAGCGTCGCCTGCGCACCACGGGAGCCCAACATCCCCTGGAGGGCGCCGTGCTCGACGCCGCGTGCTCCGCTTACGTGGAAGCCGCCGTTGAGCAAATGGACCAGCAGGTCAAGACGGACGCCGCCGCACACGGACTCGCCGGCAACTGGCGCTTTAGCCCCGGCTACGGCGACTGCCCGCTCTCGGCCCAGCGCTCGATCGTCAATGCGCTCAACGCCACGCGGCTCATCGGGCTTACCGTCACGCCGACCAGCCTGCTCATGCCCACCAAGAGCGTGACCGCGGTGATCGGCCTGTTCGACGGCGAAGTCCACGACGCCCAGAGCCGCCCCACCTGCAATATCTGCCGCATGCGCGAGCACTGCCGCTTCCGCGCCACCCATACCACCTGCTATTCGCATTCTGAATAAAATGTCAATGATGGCACGGTATCGAGGGAATCTCATCCGTATGTAAGCGAATGTCCTCACAAACAAGTACCATAAGATGCCAAATAACAACTATCTGAAAGCCAGTACATGCACAACATTCTGCAGTTCTCGCCACAACTAACCGCGCTTGAGTTTTTTTCAGGCATTGGCTTGGCTCGTGCCGGCATGGCAAAAGCCGGAATCAAAACAATCTGGGCAAATGACATAGACCATACTAAATGCGCCATGTACAGCCAGTGTTGGGGCGATGAACATCTAGTCGAGCAGGATGTCCACACACTCGACCCCGACCTAATACCTCAAGCCGACATCGCATGGGCGTCAAGCCCTTGCACAAACTTATCTCTCGCGGGAAACAGGGAGGGACTTATCTCTGGCAAAGAGTCCAGCGCGTTCTTTGGCTTTATTAAGGCCATCGAAGGAATGAGCGATCGTGCCCCGAGGGCACTTGTTCTCGAAAATGTCATCGGCCTTGCCACGTCTAATAACAGTGATGACTTTAGACTCGTTTGCCAGGAATTTAATCGTTTAGGCTATTCATGCGACGCTTATTTTATCGATGCACGGCACTGGCTTCCCCAGTCACGCCCCCGCATGTTTGTCGTCGGATTAAAAAACCCTCTTCCCAACAGCCGACTCGATTCCTCGCTTCGACCTGAAAAGGTCTCCTGGATTCACTCCGACCCTTCACTCATTACGCACGTCTCTCACCTAAACGAGCCAAGTCCACTTCGCATGACGGGCCTTGCAACGGTTGTTGAAAATATTCCCGAGAACGACAAGCGTTGGTGGAACAAAAACCAAGTACAAGCATTTATCGACTCACTTGCACCGCATCAAGCAGAGCGCCTTCAGCGCTTCTTAAATGCCAAAGAAAGAATTGTTCGCACTGCTTACCGTCGCACGCGATCGGGCGTTGTGCGCTGGGAAATCCGTGAAGAAGAAATTGCCGGATGTCTAAGAACGGCTCGCGGCGGCTCATCAAGACAGGCAGTCGTTATATGCGAAAACGGAAAGATAGAAGTTCGCTGGATGACTGGAACTGAATATGCCCGTCTCCAAGGTGCTGACTCATGTCAGTTTAGCGGCTTCTCGGATGCTCAGATTCGCTACGCATTCGGCGATGCAGTTGCCGTGCCAGTTGTCACTTGGCTTATAAAAAATGCAGTCAAACCCGCGCTTATGTCTTCAAGGAACGGAGTGGACAATAATGGAAATGACCAATTGCTCCTTGAGCGAGCCCGATAAAGACATCTTGGATGCCATTGAACTCTGGTACGAATCCAAGCGCAGCAAGCGAGGCAACGTCAACCGTAACGTCATGGCGGTTGGCATAGGCATAAGCGAGCTGTTGCAAAACCGTTTTCCGCTCACCGACGATTATGTGCAATCGGACAAGGGGAGCCAAGTACGAGGCCTAAGTGGAGCATGCATCAAAACAGTTTTAGCCAGACATGGGGAAACGCGTGCCTTCGCATCAGAGGGCGGCAGAACCTCACGCGGCACACTCCCGATGGCGCTTGAGCTTGCCACAATTATCAACTCTGCCCTACCCAGTGACACTTGCGAAGACACTCGTCTTGAAGCTGCGAATGCAATCGCCAATTTCTTCGTCGAGCGAATCCAGGTCGATTTCTTTAACCGGCAGAGAATCAAAGTCGAAATCGATCTTCAAAAACCAATTTCTGTCATTGTCGATGATATCCTAGCCGAAGCAAGCCTACGGTCCGATAAGCCAACGGGTACCGTCGCACAGCACCTGGTAGGTGCAAAACTAGAGATGTTATTTCCAACCATAGAAATCGGAAAGGACAACTCAAACGCCGCCGACCAGCAGACAGACCGTTCTGGCGATTTCCAAATCAATGATGCTGCATTTCATGTGACTGTATCGCCAATGGCCAAATTGACCGATCGATGCCGAGATAACATTCGAAATGGCATTCGGCCCATCGTCGTGTCCCCCACGATAAAGTTTCCTTCGCTTACGGACTGTTCGAAAGTGAGGGACTCGGCAATCGCGTACAGGTTATCGCGCTCGAATCGTTTATCGGCATCAATATTGAAGAGTTATCGTTCTACAAGCGAGGCCTAATTCGATTAAATGTCGCACGGCTTCTTGCCCACTACAACAAGCGAATCGAAGATATCGAGCCCGACAAATCTCTTCAAATAGAAATTCCTCAGTGGGCTCTAGACGAAATGGATGCACATGGCGAATAGCTCAAACATACTTATCACTCATGATCTGGACGGTGCCGCGCTGGCGGCGCCTGTTGACGCCGCACGCCGCAATGGCGCTGCATACAAGACGCGCACGATCGACGATCTGCGCATTAAGGACGATCGCCTGCGCGCCGCCATCGAGGGCACGGGGCACCTGCTGTTCGACGGCGGCATGGGTACCATGCTGCAGGCGGCCGGCATGAAGGCCGGCGCCCTGCCCGAGCTGCTCAACTTTGAGGAGCCTCAGGTCATCACCGATATCCAGCGTCAGTACGTCGAGGCTGGCTGTGACGTGATCACCGCCAACACCTTTGGCGCCAACGCCCACAAGCTCGACGGCGCCGCCACCGTGGCAGACGTCTTTGCCGCCGCTGCCGCCTGTGCCCGCGAGGCCGGCGCCCGCTACGTCGCCGGTGACATCGGCCCCATCGGCGCGTTGCTTCGCCCCTTGGGTACCCTCAACTTTGACGAGGCCTACGACCTCTTTGCCGAGGAAGTGCGCGCAGGCGTCGCCGCGGGTGTGGACCTCTTTATTATCGAGACTATGACCGACCTGGCCGAGATCAAGGCGGCGGTCCTCGCCTGCCGCGAGAACTCCGACCTGCCCGTCTTTGCCACCATGACCTTCGAGGAAGACGGTCGCACCTTCCTGGGAACGAGTCCCGAGGTCGCCGCCATCACGCTTGACGCCATCGGCGCCGACGTTTTGGGCATCAACTGCAGCCAAGGACCGGCCGAGCTCCGGGGACTCGCCGCACGTATGCTCACCGTTACCGACAAGCCTGTTATGGTGCAGGCCAATGCAGGACTCCCCCATGTGGACGACGACGGCAACACCGTCTTTGATATCCAAGCCCCCGAATACGCCGAGGCCGTCGCCGGCATGATCGCCGACGGCGTGAGCGTCGTGGGCGGTTGCTGCGGCACCACGCCGGCGCACATGGCGGCCTTGCGCACGCTTATCGATAACCACACGCCCAGCCCGCGCCACCGCAAGCCCAGTATGTCGGTCACGAGCGCCCAAACGGTCGTGGACCTTCCCTGCGACGGCCACAAGATCGCCGTCATCGGCGAGCGCATCAACCCCACCGGCAAAAAGCGCCTGCAGCAGGCCCTGCGCGACGGCGACCTGGACTACGTTGTGAGCCAGGGCATCAGCCAGCAGGAACAGGGCGCCGACATTCTGGACGTCAACGTGGGCCTGCCCGAGATCGACGAGGTCAAGATCATCCAACAGGCGACCGAACAGCTCCAGGGGTCCACGCTGCTGCCGCTGCAGATCGACTCCACCGACCCCGCAGCCGTCGAGGCCGCCGTGCGCCGCTACGCCGGCAAGCCCATCATCAACTCGGTCAATGGCAAGCAGCAGATCATGGACGAGATCTTCCCGCTGGTCGCCCACTACGGCACCAACGTTGTCGGCCTTACGCTCGACGAAGGCGGCATCCCCGATTCCGCCGAGGCTCGCTTCGCCATCGCCGAGCACATCGTGGCCGAGGCCGCCCGTTACGGCATCGGACCGGACCGCATCCTCATCGACTGCCTGGTCATGACCGCCTCGACCAATCAACGCCAGGCCGAGCAGATCCTACGCGCCATGTCCCTGTGCAAGGAGCGTCTGGGCGTCAAATGCGCGCTCGGCGTGTCGAACATCAGCTTTGGCCTGCCTGCCCGCCCGCTGCTGGGCTCGGTCTTTTTGGCTGCCGCTTTTGGCGCGGGTCTGGACGCCCCCATCATGAACCCGGGCTCCAAGCGCTTTATGGATACCGTCTACAGTTATCGCGTCCTGAGCGTTGAGGACGAGGGCTCGACCGGATACATCGAGCGCTACGCCGGTTGGACCGATCCGTATAAGATCGCCGCAAACCCGGCAGCAGCTCAGGCCGCATCGAGTGATGCCGCGCCTGCCGCGGGCACCGCCGGCACCGACGGCAACGACGACCCGATTCGTCGCATGGTCGTCTCGGGCCGCAAAGGCGAGATCGCTGCCGAGACCGAGCGTCTGCTGGCAGACCACGACGCCATGGACCTCATCAACAATCACTTTATCCCCGCCCTCGACGAGGTTGGCGTTCTCTTTGACCAGGGCAAGTTCTTCTTGCCGCAGCTTATGGCCTCGGCCGAGGCAGCGCGTGTGGGCTTCGACACCATCAAGCGCCTGATGCCCGCCGGCGAGATCGCCGACAAGGGCAAGATCTGCGTGGCCACCGTCAAGGGCGACATCCACGACATTGGCAAGAACATCGTCAAGATGCTGCTCGACAACTACGGCTATACCGTCTTTGACCTGGGCCGCGACGTCGATCCGCAGGAGGTACTCAAGACCGTCAAGGAGCGCGATATCAAACTCGTCGGCCTCTCGGCGCTTATGACTACCACGGTCGTCGCCATGGAAGAGACCATCAAGTTGCTCCATGCCGAGGTTCCGGGCGTCAAGATCATCGTAGGCGGCGCCGTACTCACCCCCGAATACGCCAAGCAGATCGGCGCGGACTACTACGCCAAGGACGCCGCCGAAAGCGCTCGTATTGCCGAAGAGGTCTTTGGGCAGTAACACAACGGAAACAACCGAGCACCAAAACGTGCCGCATGCGCCACTTGGCACGTGCGGCACGTTAGAATAGATAAGACTATGCTCGTTTTGGCAGATAGGAGCGCAAGGATGGCGATCACGCCCGCAGAAATCGCGGAAACCCGCGGCATGGTTGAGGAGCAGAACCTCGACATCAGGACCATCACCATGGGTGTTTCGCTCATGGGTTGCGGCGACGAGAACCTCGACCGCATGTGCACGAAAATCTACGACCACGTGACGCACACGGCTGAGCATCTGGTCGAGACCGCCGAGAACCTCGAGCGCGAGTACGGTATCCCCATCGTCAACAAGCGCGTTTCCGTCACCCCGGTGGCGCAGATCGCCGCGTGCTGCAAGGATGAGGACCTCACCCCCATCGCGCATGCCCTCGACCGCGCGGCCGAGACGCTCGGCATCGATTACCTGGGCGGCTTCTCCGCACTCGTCCAGAAGGGCATCGGCGACGCCGACCGCCGCGTCATCCAGTCCATCCCCCAGGCGCTCGCTACCACGAGCCGCGTCTGCTCCAGCGTCAACGTCGCCAGTCTGCGCGCCGGTATCAACATGGATGCCGTGCTCATGGCCGCCCAGACCATCATCGATGCCGCTAAACTCACGGCCGACCAGGATTCCGTTGGCGCGTCCAAGTTTGTCTGCTTTGCCAATATGGTCGAGGACTCCCCGTTTATGGCGGGCGCCGTCCACGGCGGTGGCGAGGCCGACGCCGTCATCAACGTAGGCGTCTCGGGCCCCGGCGTTATGGCCGCAGCCCTGGAGACGCTGCCCGATTCCGCATCGATGATGGAGGTCGCCGAGAAGATTAAGCAGACCGCCTTTAAGATCACCCGTGCCGGCGAGCTCATGAGCCGTGAGGCAGCCCGCCGTCTGGGTGTCGAGAAAGGCATTGTCGACCTGTCGCTGGCTCCCACGCCTGCCATCGGCGACTCCGTTGCCCGCATCCTCGAGATCATCGGCGTGGGCACCTGCGGTGGCCCCGGCACGACCTGCGCGCTCGCCATGCTCAACGA
>JAXJLC010000368.1:0-3114 GCA_036297365.1 Collinsella sp. | reverse complement strand
GCGGCGCTGCGGCATGCCCCACTTGACGACCACGAAGCAGACAGCCGCGACGGTGAAGGCGAGGAGGGCGGCGAGCGGCTCGGCTATGGCGGCGGCCTCGAACCCTCCCGCTAGGGCGTCCCCGCTCATGCCTCCTCCGGCACATAAGCGGAGGGGGCCGTCTCAAGCTCGGCCTCGCAGGCGTTGATCTTGGCGCGAAGCTCCTCGCGCTGAGCCTTGACCGGCTCCCATTCCTCGTCGGGCATGACGCCGTCCGCGTGCTTGAGGGCCTTGTAGTCGCTCTGCACGAGAAGCTGCTTGTAACCGTTGATCTCGGCCTCGATGGCCTCTCTGGTTCGCTCCATGGCGCACTCCTTTCATAGGGTGCGCACATCGTATGGGCGGCGTGAGATTACGCGGCGGCCTTGAGCCTAGTCTGGGTCAGGATTTCCGCTCCGGGGGGGGGTATTCATTGCCGAACAGCTCCCTGTAGAGCCTGTCCATGCTGAGGACGGTTTCGTGCGCGTCGAGCCTGAGCATGCCGCCGCGCCAGCTCTGGTATGACTGGCTTATCTGCCTCAGCGTGATCTCGCCACGGTCGAGCATGCGGCGCATCGCCTTGAGCTTGCGGCGCTCTCGGGTTATGGCCTCGCGGCTCGGACGCACGACGACCTTGCCCGTGGGGCCGTAGTAGAACCGCTTCTTGAGGAACCGGAAGCCGCGCGAGAGCTTGACGATCCGCGTCTTCTTCTTGTTGATAGTGATGCCGAGGTCATCGCACAGTATCTCGATGCAGGCCAAGACCAGCCTGAGCTTGTCCTTGCTCATGTCGAGGTAATAGGAATCGTCCATGTAGCGGCCCGTCGCCTCAAGCCCCGCCATCTCCTCCGCCCAGTGGTCGATGGGGTTCGGGAGCGCAACCGCGAGTATCTGGTTCGGCTCGCTTCCGAGGACGAGGCCCACGTCGCCGCATGCGTCTATGAGGCTGTTTGTCAGCGCCACGAGACGTTCGTCATCGAGGGCCTTCATCACGAGCCGCTTGGCCGCGTCGTGGTCGATGCGCGCGAAGTAGTCGCTGAAGTCCACGAGCAGCACGTAGCCATCGGTTCCGTGCCGCCGGTAGTGGCGCGCGAGCTGGTTCTTGAGCCGCGCTATAGCGTAGTCGACGCCCCTGCCCTTCATGTTGGCGGAGTTGCCGGCGGTGAGCGTCGGCATGATCGCGGGGACGAGCGCGTTCTGGCTCAGCGACTTGTGTACGACCCGCTCGCTGAAGTGCACGGACGATATGTGCCGCAGCTTGCCGCGCTCAATGAGGTCGAACTCGTGGAAGCCGCGCCGGATGTCCTCGCCGTTCAGCAGGTCTTGGCGTGCCTTGTAGACGTTGCCCAGAACGTGGAGGCAGTAGCCCTGAACGGACGCCTTCCACGACACACCGCGCCTCGACTTCATGGCGGCGTCGTAGAGCGCGTCCATGTCGGCGATACGCTCAAGCGTGAGGCCGTCTATTCTCTCGGCCCTGTTGCGGGCGCGCTTTTCCTCGCGCCTAGCCCTGCGGGCAGCGCGCCTGTCGTCTGAGTTCATGGAGGGCACCCCGCACGGCTAGCAGTGGCGCTCGAACAGCCGCTTTGCGGGGAGGCCATGAAACCGGGCTGAGCGCCGGAGCGCCCGGCCATGCAAGAAGCGTCCGGCTCCCCGCGCGGGGTGCATATTTACGGCGCTGAGGCCGATGGTCGCGCCTTCCTTCCTCTTTGCGCTCGGCTTTCGGCTCTCGCTTACTCGGTCTGGCATTGAAAGGGAATCCGGGGCGGGGCCGCACCCACGTGTTGCGAGGGGAGTTGTTGTTGGCGTTGCCGTTGTTGTTGCAATAGCAGACGTTGGACGCCGAACCACCCATGACGGAGCGAAGCCACCAATTGACGCGAATAACAAGACGCAACCGCTACGCATTATAGCCGCCCGGCTGTTCGAGCACCACGGCCTCTAGGCGCTCGGCCTCGGCCCTCGCGGCGGCAAGCCTGTCCTCCGCCGACTCCCTGCCGATTATGCGCGTGTACTTGCGCTTTTTGGAGACCTTGTCCGCCTCGTCGCGGATCATTCCGGAGATGCGCTCAAGCTCGCTCGCGGTGGTGCACTTCATGGCTATGAGGCACTGGAAGTCCTGCTCCAACTGGTCGCAGTCGGCCAGAGCGAGGCCGAGGTAGCGCTTGCGCTCAAGGACGTTGTACGAGTTGCTTGGGTAGAAGCGGTTGGCCCTGTTGACGTTGTAGACGAGCGAGCGGGCGGTCTCCGCGATCGGCGCGCCCAGTATGAGCCGCTTTCGCTTGGGCACGACATTCTCACGCATCACGAGGGAAAGCACCTCGATGCGGATGTCAACGGCGAGGCTCAAGTAGTCGGAGTCTGCCTCTTTCCTGTTTCGCTCGAATACTTGGCTCATTTCGCCTCCAAAAATCGGCCCGCTTCGCGGGCATATAAAAACAAAAACAAAGGGCGACCGCGCAAGGCGGTCGCCGTAAGTATAGCTATGGCTCAGCTGAAGTCTCAGCTGAGGAGGAAGCCGGGGCGGGGCCGCACCCACGCGTTGCGAGGGGAGCTGTAGCTGGCGCTGCCGCTGTAGCTGCAACAGCAGACGTAGGACGCCGAACCACCCATGACGGAGCGAAGCCACCAAATGACGCGAACTTTAACGCGATCCTTGGTCTGGCGGAAGATGGGAAGCTGGCAGCTCTCGCCCACGGAGTAGCACTTGGTGCCCCACACCGGAGCGCCGTAGACCTCCATCTCGTTGAGCGACCAGATCTTGCCGAGGTTGGCCCAAGACCAGCCCGTGGACTCCTCGACGTTGCCGCTCGAACTGTAGCGCTCCTCAAGCAGGCACCGGCGGTCGATGATGCGGTTGCGGAGCGCCTGCGGGAGCTTCGGGAAAAGCCACTCGGTCTCCCACTTGTGGAGGTTGCTGCACAGGTAGGGGTGCTTCTCCTCCGCCGTGCCCTGATTGCTCGCGGTGTCCGCCCAGTAGAGGTACTGGCCGTCCGTGGTCTGCCAGTCCGGGTCGGTGATTGCGATGGGATCGAACAGGCACACGAGGTGATGCTGGGTGAGCTGCGTGTCCATGGCGTTGAGGTAGGTGTCCAT
>JAXJLC010000367.1:0-5202 GCA_036297365.1 Collinsella sp. | reverse complement strand
GGTCGCGACGAGCGCCGCGGCGACGGCGAGCGTCCGAGCCGTCCCAAGCGCGGCGGCAAGACCCGCGTGCGCGAGGGCGTTCAGGCTCGCGTGGACGAGGCTGTTGAGAGCGTGGCTCGCGAGGTAGCTGCCGAGGAGCGCGGCGGTGCTGGTGCCGCTGAGCAGCCTGCGCGCGGCAACCGTGCCGAGCGTCGTGCCAAGCAGTTCCAGGGCGAGGCACACCGCCGTCGTCGTGAGGACGAGGACCGCGGCGGTCGTCGTCGTGTCGAGCGCGAGGACGAGGGCCGCGGTTCGCGCGGTGGCAAGCGCGGTGCGGGCGACCGCCGGCGTTCCGGTCGTGATGACGAGCGCGGCGGCCGTGATGAGCGTCGCGGCGGCGAGGGTCGCGGTGAGCGTACTGCCCGTGGCGGTGAGTCCCGTGGCGGCAAGCACTTTGAAGAGCGCGGTAGCCGCGGCGGCGAGCGTCGCGAGGGTGCTCGCGGCAATGGCGGCCGCGGCGGCGCTGGTCGTTCTAACGAGTCGCGTGATCGTCGTGACCCGCGTGCCAGCCGCGATCGTCGCGATGACTGGCGCAACTACGACGATACCCGCGAAGAGCGTCGCGGCGGCTATCGTGGTGGTCGTGGCGGCAACCAGGCCGGCTCCCGTGGCGGCCGTGCCGGCGGTCGCGATAACCGTGGCAGCTACGGCAACAGCCGTGGCGGCAAGCGCGGTGGCAGCTCCCGTCGCCCCGGCGACGGCGGCGGCAAGCGCAAGTAAGATGCGCATCGCGCGCTAGCGTGAGACAAGCTAAGGGCCCGAGCAAACAACGCTCGGGCCCTTTTGTTTGCCGTGTCCATCGCTAATTCAAACGTGATGTTCTCGGGAATGCATCTGGGGGATGCCGAGGACCTATTTTCTGCCATGCAGCAATGGGTCCCATGGGGTGCGCCGTGCATTTTTTGGAGTATTCTGCAGTTCGAGTTGTCTGCATATGATTCGACGTCGCCAACGGTGGCCTTCGGATATCCCTAGCGAGCGTTCCGAGTCAGATTTCGCCGTTTTCCGGAGCAGGGGCGCGTCATTCTCGCCATGTCGGGGCTTAGAATGATACGGCGCCCTACAGTTTTGCCCACCCGCGGCGGTGCTGACGCGGTCACGTTGCAGAATACTCCGTTTTTTGCACGTGCCGGGATGGGGTACCTCAGGAGAACGCGGCGGTATCCAGTAAGTATATGCAATCTGTACCGTAATTTATACAAAACGAAGAGGCAGACAGCGTAGGGTGGGTGCATTGGGGTGCTTGGTGCACCAAAACGGGGATCCCATGCGCCGTATACTCTGGCTGGATGTGAAAGCGGCTTGACGCGTTGCCAGGCGTAGGGGAGGGTGCCTCGATGAGCGTATTCGAAATTGTGTTTAGTCCGACGGGTGGAACGCGGAAGGTGTCTGGCCTTGTGGCCGGGGCACTGGGCAAGAATACCGTTACCGTCGATCTGGCCGATAGCGGGCTAGATTTCAGCGCTGTCTCGATGACTGAGGACGACGTGGCCGTAATCTCTGTGCCGGCGTATGCCGGTAGAATCCCGGCTGTGGTGGCTGACCGGTTGGGCATGGTGCGCGGCAACGGGGCTCGGGCTGTTTTGGTTTGCGTATACGGAAACCGCGCGTTTGAGGACACGCTCGTAGAGCTGGAGGACGTTGCGAAGCGCGCCGTATTTAGGGTTGTTGCGGCGGTTTCTGCTATTGCTGAGCATTCCGTTGCTCGTCAGTTTGCTGCTGGGCGACCGGATGCGCAGGATGCGGCGCAGCTCGCAGAGTTTGCGCAGCAAATTCAGCAAAAGCTGTTGGCTGAGGATGCGTCCGGGCCCTCTATCCCCGGCAATCGTCCTTATAAACAAGCCGGAGGTCACCGCATGGCACCCGAGGCAACAGAGGATTGTGTCTCCTGCGGTGCATGCGCCGCGGCGTGCCCCGTTTGCGCTATCGACAAGAGTGACCCCAAACGAGCAGCTGGCGAGGCGTGCATCTCCTGCATGCGCTGCATCGCCGTATGTCCGCGAGGTGCTCGCAAGCTTGATTCCAACAAACTATCCGCTGTTTCCCAGATGCTGAGCAAGGTTTGCGTCGCGCGGAAGGAATGCGAGCTCTTCATCTAGCGCAAGTGAGATTGGTGCAAACAAACCTGGCCCTTTTGCACCAAAAACGATCCGTTTTCCTCCGTTCCCAAGGGATCATGTGATCCGAAGGGGACGGAGGAAAACGGATCAAAAAGGAAAAATAGTAAGGCGCTCTTTTTCACATTGAATATTGCAATTTGGTAACGCGTTTTATCAAATATGGCATTTATCTGCGGTAATGTTCTATTTCACCGCTGAGGGTGACATTTTATACCGCCTGCCGAACCGTATGGAGACCTCACAACTTTTTAGGTCAATGTTGTGCGTGTAGCAATTTCGCCCGGCCTCGCCTCCGGGCTGCCATGTGAGAGGGGATCTTATGGCTCGACTGCATGTAATGGAACGCAGCCACGCTCAGGCCGTCATGGACGACCTGCACGATGCGCTCGGACGTCGTCTGGCGGTGAGCTCGCTCGCCCCGTGTCCCGTGGAGTTTACGGCGGCGCTCGTCAACCTGTGCTCCACCCAGAGCTGCGGCAAGTGCACGCCCTGCCGCGTGGGCCTAAGCGCGCTGAGCGACCTGCTCGCCGATGTGCTCGAAGGGCGCGCCGATGAGTCCACGCTCAACTTGATTGAGCGCACCGCCCGCACCATCTATCTTTCGAGCGACTGCGCCATCGGTTACGAGGCCGGCGCCATGGCGCTTACGGCTATCCGCGGTTTCCGCGACGACTTTGAGCACCACATCCGCGAGCACTCCTGTGGCTTTGACCGCGAGGCCCGCGTCCCGTGCGTCTCGGGCTGCCCGGCGCACGTCGACATTCCCGGTTACATTTCGCTGGTCGAGGCCGGCCGCTATGCCGATGCCGTCAAGGTCATCCGCAAGAACAACCCGCTGCCGCTCGTTTGCGGCCTGGTGTGCGAGCATCCCTGCGAGATGCACTGCCGTCGCGGCATGGTCGACGATCCCATGAACATCCTCGCCCTCAAGCGTTTTGCCGTTGAGCACAGCGACCTCAACGATTACAAGCCCAGCGTGGCCGACAACACCGGCAAGCGCATCGCCGTGATCGGCGGCGGCCCGGCCGGCCTTTCCTGTGCCTACTACCTGGCCGTGATGGGCCATAAGGTGACCATCTTTGAGCAGCGCCACCACCTGGGCGGCATGCTGCGCTATGGCATTCCCAGCTACCGTCTGCCGCGCGAGCGCCTGCAGGCCGAGATCGACTGGATCTTGAGCGCCGGCATTGACGTAGAGCTCGACCACTCCGTCAATGGCGAGGAGCTTGCCCGCCTGCGCGACGAGTTCGATGCCGTCTACCTGGCCATTGGTGCCCACAGCGATAAGAAGCTCGGCCTTCCGGGCGAAGAGGCGCCCGGCGTGGAGTCGGCCGTCAAGATGCTGCGCGCCATCGGCGACGACGAGCTGCCCGACCTGAGCGGTCAGCGCGTGTGCGTCATCGGCGGCGGCAACGTGGCCATGGACGTGGCGCGCTCTGCCGTGCGCTGCGGTGCCGAAAAGGTGAGCATCGTCTACCGCCGTCGCATCTGCGACATGACGGCCCAGGATGCCGAGATTGCCGGCGCCCAGGCCGAGGGCTGCGAGGTTCTTGAGCTCACCGCACCGCTCGCTATTGAGACGGGCGAAGATGGTCGCGTGAGTGGTCTGCGCGTGCAGCCGCAGATTATCGGCGAGCCCCGTCGTGGGCGCCCGGCCCCGCGTGCCGCCGCGACGCCCGAGCGCGTCATTCCCTGCGAGCGCGTGTTTGTTGCCATTGGTCAGGACATCGATTCCAAGCCGTTTGAGGAGATGGGCATCGCCTGCAAGTGGGGCTGCGTCGTCACCGATTCGGACGGCGCCGTGCCTAACTTCGACGGCCTCTTTAGCGGCGGTGACTGCCAGACCGGTCCCGCCACCGTCATCCGGGCCATCAACGCCGGCCGCGTTGCTTCGGCAAATATCGACCGCTACCTGGGCTTTGACCACAAGATCAAGCTCGACGTTGAGCTGCCGACCGTGCAGTTTAAGGGCAAGCACGAGTGCGGCCGCTGCGAGCTGGGCGAGCGCGAGGCCGGCGAGCGCATCCACGATTGGAATCTGGTCGAGCAGGGCCTTACCGAGGAGGAGGCACGCCAGGAGGCAAGCCGCTGCCTGCGTTGCGACCACTTTGGCTTTGGCGCGTTCCGCGGAGGGAGGAACCTGGAATGGTAGAGCCCAACAACCCCACTGTCAGCGACAACACCGAAAGCGGAGCACTCAATATGGTCAAGCTCACTATCGATAATTGCGAGGTCATGGTACCCGAGCACACCACGATCCTGGACGCGGCCAAGTCCGCCGGCATCCAGATTCCCACCCTGTGCTACCTGCGCGATCTAAACGAGATCGGCGGTTGCCGCGTGTGCGTGGTCGAGGTTGAGGGCTGCGACCAGCTGGTTGCCGCCTGCAACAACTCCGTGCTCGACGGCATGGTGGTCCACACTAACAGCCCCAAGGCCCGCGAGGCGCGTCGCACCAACGTGCAGCTGCTGCTGTCCCAGCACGACTCGCGCTGTACGAGCTGCGTGCGCAGTGGTAACTGCAACCTGCAGACCATTGCCAACGACCTGGGCATCTTCTATCTGCCGTACGAGCAGCACCTGGCGCGCGAGGGCTGGGATTTCGATTTCCCCATCATCCGCGATAACGACAAGTGCATCAAATGCATGCGCTGCATCAAGGTGTGCGAGAGCGTGCAGGGCTTAGGGATTTGGGATCTGACCAACCGCGCCACGCATACCGCCGTGGGCACCCGCGGGCGTGCGCCGATCGGCAAGACCGATTGCGTCGCGTGCGGCCAGTGCATCACGCATTGCCCGACGGGCGCCCTGCGCGAGCGTGACGATACCGAGACCGTGTTCGATGCCATCGCCGATCCCGACAAGATCGTGCTGGTGCAGATTGCGCCGGCCGTGCGTAGCGCCTGGGGCGAGGAGCTCGGCATTCCGCGCGAGGAGGCTACTGTCGAGCGCCTGGCTTGTGCGCTGCGCCGCGTGGGCTTTGAGTACGTGTTCGATACCGACTTCTCGGCCGACCTCACCATTATGGAGGAGGGCTCCGAGC
>JAXJLC010000366.1:0-2393 GCA_036297365.1 Collinsella sp. | reverse complement strand
GTCGTAGACGATACCGCCGTCGGAGCACACGGGCACGTAGACACCGGTCTCCTCATAGTACTCGTCACGGGCGCGGCAGACGTCGATCAGCGCGGTGGCCTGGCCGCGGCCGATACCCTTGGTCTCGCGAGTAATGCAGATGGAGCCGCCGCCGATACCGACCTTGATGAAGTCGGCGCCGCAATCGGCCAGGAAGCGGAAGCCCTCGGCGTCGACAACGTTACCGGCACCGACCTTGACGTCCTCGCCGTAGTTGGCGCGGATCCACTCGATAGTGCGCTTCTGCCACTCGCTGAAGCCCTCGGAGGAGTCGATGCACAGAACGTCGGCACCGGCCTCGATGAGCAGCGGCACGCGCTCGGCATAGTCGCGGGTGTTGATACCGGCGCCGACCATGTAGCGCTTGTCGTTATCGAGCAGCTCGTTGGGGTTAGTCTTGTGGCTGTCGTAGTCCTTACGGAAGACAATGCCCATGAGGTGATCGTTGTCGTCGACGATCGGCAGGGCGTTGAGCTTGTTATCCCAGATGACGTCGTTGGCAACCTTAAGGCTGATGTTCTTGTCGCCCACGATGAGCTGCTCACGCGGGGTCATGAACTCGGAGACCTTCGTCTGGTGGTCATCGCGGCTGGGGCGATAGTCGCGGCTGGTGACGATGCCCAGGAGCTTACCCTTGGGAGTGCCGTCGTCGGTGACCGGCATGGTGGAGTGACCGGTCTTCTCCTTGAGCTCGATGACCTGCTCCATGGTCATGTCGGGGGTCAACGTGGAATCGGACTGAACGAAGCCGGCCTTGTGATCCTTGACGGCCTTGACCATAGCGGCCTCGGACTCGGCGCTCTGGGAACCGTAAATAAAGGACAGGCCACCCTCGGTAGCGAGCGCGACACCCATGTCGACGCCCGAGACGGACTGCATGATGGCGGAAACCATGGGGATGTTCAGGGTGATTGCCGGCTTCTCACCGCGCTTAAAGCGGGTTAGCGGCGTCTTAAGAGAGACGTTGTTGGGGATGCACTGCGAGGACGAGTAACCAGGGACCAGCAGATACTCCGAAAACGTGTGGGACTCACCGGGAAAGAACGTAGCCATGTTTCTCCTTTTTCCATGCGACCGGTCGGCTGCAGGCCTCGTAGGACCCAGCCCAACCTTGGGCGCCCAATACTGGGGAAGTATCTTAACGCACTTTGACTGCTACAATGCATGTTTTAAGAAGAGCACACGAGGGTTTGACGCAGGCTTTGCGTTTGCCCAGCAAACACTTTAGCGGGGAGACGTGGAGCACATGAAGTACAAGACGACGGCAAAGTTGGTCATTCAAGCGTGCGGCAAAGATCTGCCGGGCGTGTTCGGCCACGGCTGCGTCTTACTGCTGCAGGGCATCGCCCGCGAGCACTCGCTCAACCGCGCCGCCAAGAGCATGGGCATGGCGTATTCCAAAGCGTGGCGTATTGTAAACGAGGCTGAAGGCCAGCTGGGCTGCAAGCTCATCGAACGCGACGGAGCCCGCGGATCCACGCTCACCCCCGCCGGCGAGCGAGCCATAGCGGTCTACGAGGAGCTGCAGGCCGACATCAACAACGTCATCGCCACCAAAGCCGACGCCCTCATCGCCAGCATCAAAGAGTAGCCCATTTGGGACGGGGCCTTATAGCCACACAACTCCTTCTCATAAGTTGCGGTGAAATAGGGACTGTTTATGCGGTTAAAGCCGTAAATCAATCCCTATTTCACCGCAACTTATGGAGTTGAAGATGATTTAGCTAGTTGCGGAGGGCATTATCTAGGGTGGCGGCCACGATCAAGGGGTCGTCGGTGCCGGCGAAGAGACGGATGGTGCTCCCCTGCTTGCCGCGTGGGGCCGAAAGGCGCGTCGTTGCGCCGCCGGCGGGCGATGTACGAAACTCCCCCGGCAAAGCGTCGAACAGCTCTCCCGCGCTACGCACAATAAGGTCAAATTCAACTGCCGGGCCAAAACCATGCTCGAGGATTCCCGTGGCAACCGCATGGTCAGGATGCGAGCTCAGTCCGGGATAGCGCACGTTGCGCACCATCTCGTTGGCGGCCAGATACTCGGCCAGCGCACGGGCGCGGTCGAAGTGTGCCTGCATGCGGGTATTGAGCGAGTCCAGCCCGCGCTCCAGTACACCGGCCTCGTCAGCAGGCATATCAAGCTTGGCCAAGCCACAGCCCTCAAGCAGGGCATGCGCGCACTCAGCCGCGGCATCCACGCGATGGCGCTTGAGCTGCGAGCGCGCGACCGATACGGCAACCAACTTGCGCGGAGCCTTGCCGGCGCACACGCGGTCGAGCGCCTCGAGCGACAGCACGGCACCCAAACGCAGCGGATCGCAGCCAAAAGCCGACGCCACCGTGTTATCCACCACAAACAG
>JAXJLC010000365.1:0-3673 GCA_036297365.1 Collinsella sp. | reverse complement strand
GTATAGGATTCCGCGCATCCGCTGCGCGGATCCGCACCGGCTTCGCCCGCCTGCCGGCGGACTCGCCCTCTCGCTAAAAACGCTCCGCGTTTTCTTGACGCTCGCGCCTCGAACGAGGTTCGAATCTCCGCAATGCCCCCGTAAAGGAAAAGCCCCCGTTTCCGGAGGCTAAAAACTCAATTGGTGCGGCGTATAGGATTCGAACCTATGACGTTCTGATTCGTAGTCAGACCCTCTATCCAGCTGAGGTAACGCCGCAACGCACGGATTATTATGCACGTGACCCCTCGATGGGTCAAGCGACAATTTGGAAAAATTTTACGAAGTGATGATTAAGACGCTCGCGCCTCGACCGAGGTTCGAATCCATGCGGTGTTGCCATAAAAGAAAAGCCCCCGTTGCCGGAGGCTTTCAATTTCAATTGGTGCGGCGTATAGGATTCGAACCTATGACGTTCTGATTCGTAGTCAGACCCTCTATCCAGCTGAGGTAACGCCGCAGCGCAAGACATATAAAACCACTTTAGCTTATTGGAGTCAAGCACAATCTCAAACTTTTTTGTGGAACGCAGTTTTGTCATGCTGCTCCGCATATACCGCTGTTCCCCGTACGATCGATTGGCTTTTCGATCACGTCAAACTTGGCATCAAGTTCCCTCAGGAGCGATCTCACCCGCTGGGCACAATCATAATCGGCAAACGAGATGCTCAGCATGCGCGCGACCTGGTTGGAAGTCCCAACTCCATAGAAGTGCTCCAGCGCCACAAGTCCCTCGTGCGTCACAAAGGTCTCGACCACATGCGGCGACTCCTCAAAGCACCATTGTGTCAACGGACCCTCACTCGTCTGCCGAACCACCAGGCCGCCCATGCCAGACGGCTCACACGTTACAAGCAGGTACTCCCCGCCCTCGTCGCTCTCAAACAAAACCACCCGATCATCAAACAGCTCCATCGCGTCCCCTTTCTCTCGCTCTTATTTAGCAAAAGCATAGCAGGTAGATGGCTGTATACAGAACAGTTGTTCGTGTGTTTTCTATTGAGCTGTCCGCACGGCATGATATGGACCTGCGCACGAAATAGGGCGCCCCCGAAGGAGCGCCCTTGCATATCCCCTATGCAGCCAAGTTACGCGACCGGCTCGATCTTCTCGAGACCGCCCATGTAAGGACGCAGGACCTCGGGGATCGTGATGGTGCCGTCGGCGTTCTGGTAATTCTCCAGAATGGCGGCCATGGTGCGGCCGGCCGGCAGGCCGGAACCGTTGAGAGTGTGCAGGTAGCGCGAACCCTTGAAGTTCTCGGGGTCGCGATACTTGATGTTGGCGCGGCGAGCCTGGAAGTCGCCGCAGTTGGAGCAGGAGCTGATCTCCTTGTAGGCGTTGTAGCTCGGCAGCCAGACCTCGACGTCGTAGGTCTGACGGGCAGAGAAGCCCAAGTCGCCGGTGCACAGGCTAATCACGCGATACGGAAGGCCCAGCTGCTGCAGCAGATACTCGGCCTCGGCGGTCATGCTCTCGAGCTCCTCGTCGGACTCCTCCGGCTTAGCGAACTTGACCATCTCGACCTTGTCGAACTCGTGCTGACGGATGATGCCGCGGGTGTCGCGACCGGCGGAACCGGCCTCCTCACGGAAGCAGGGGGTGAAGGCGGTGTAGCGGCGCGGCAGGGTGTCGGCATCGAGGACCTCGCCGGCGTGCAGGTTGGTGAGCACGACCTCGGCGGTGGGGATCAGGAAGTTGTCGCCCGAGACGTGATAGGCGTCGTCCTCGAACTTGGGCAGCTGACCCGTGCCAAACATGGTCTGACGCTTGACGACGATGGGCGGCCACCACTCCTTAAAACCACGGCTGGTGTGCGTATCGAGGAAGAAGTTGATGAGGGCGCGCTCCAAGCGGGCGCCGGCGCCACCGAGAACGGTAAAGCGGCTGCCGGAGAGCTTGTTGCCACGCTCGAAGTCGAGGATGTCCAGATCGGTGCCCAGATCCCAGTGCGGCTTAAAGTCGAAGTCGAACTCGCGCGGGGTGCCCCAACGACGGCGCTCAATGTTCTCGTCCTCGTCCTTACCGTACGGCGTGGCCTCGCAAGGAATGTTGGGCAGGTGAGCCATGAAGTCGTACTGTTCCTGCTCGAGGGCGGTACGATGCTCGGCCAGACCGTCAATCTTCTCGTTGACGGCGCGCACGGCCTCCTTGGCGGCCTCGGCCTCGTCCTTCTTGCCCTCCTTCATCAGGGCGCCGATCTTCTTGGACTCGGCATTACGCGTGGCCTGGAGCTCCTCGACCTCGGTGATGACGGCACGGCGCTCGTCGTCGAGCTCAAAGAACTTCTCGCGATCCCAAGACGTCTGGCGGTTAGCCATGGCGACATCGATGGCATCGGGGTTCTCGCGAACAAACTTGATATCAAGCATTAGATCCTCCGGCGATATACATTCCATTTAGGTTGCAACCTTGTACATGTATGGGCAAGTATATACTTATGAGCGTTTACGACCCAACTCAACTACGCAAGAAGGCACCCAATGGACGCAGTTTTTTCCTTTTTGTTTGGCACCCGCACCGGTTTTGCCATCCTTTTCGCCGGCGGCATCCTGTTATTTGCGATTCTTGCCTTTGTAATGGAGAAGCGTACCCATAAGATGTACGTCGACCGCGGACCCAAGTCCGAGGATGAGGAAGACAGCTTCTGGGACTAACCTGCCAAAAAGGGACAGGTTTATTTTGGTCGGTTTTATCTGGGCAAACGCAAGCGCCCCGCAACTGGAATTGAGCCAGTTGCGGGGCGCTTTTCGCTAAAAGGACAAAACCGCAGAAAATACCTGCCAAAAATAAACCCTTCCTTTTTTGGTCGGTTTTACTGGAGAGTTGCGTCGATTGCCTTGACCAGGGCGCTGCGCATGCCGGCGTCCTCGAGCGCAACGACGCCCTTGATGGTGGCACCGCCGGGCGAGCACACGGCATCCTTCATCGCTGCGGGATGCTGACCGGTTGCAAGCTGCAGCTTTGCCGTACCCAGCACCATCTGGCTCACAATGCGATAGGCATCGGCGCGCGGAATACCGTGTTTGACGGCCGCATCGCCCAGAGCCTCGATCGCCATGGCGACAAACGCCGGGGCGCAACCGCCCACGGTACCGCCCACAAACAGCAGACTCGAATCGAGCTCGACCACCGTACCAAGCTTTCCGAGCAGACCGAGCACCGTGACACGCTGCTCATCGCTAAGCGTGGAAGCCTTCTCGCAGGCGATAACGCCCTCGCCCACCGAAACCGGCGTGTTGGGCACCGTCGAGATATGAGCGACCCCTGGCAGGACCTGTTCCCACTTGGCACTATCCCAGGTCCAGGCAACCGACAGAACGACCTTTTTGGCAAGAGCGTCCTTGAGCGGGGCGAATATCTTCTCGATCATGTACGGCTTGACCGCCGCAACCACGATATCGGACGCGGCAACAACCTCCGCCGCATCGTGGCAGGCAGCCATGCCCCGCGCCTCGCAACGCTCAACCAGAGCATCGTAGCGGCCTGCGCAGGCGCACACGTCGTCCGCGGCCACGCCGGCGGCAATCCAGCCATCGGCCATAGCGCTCGCCATATTGCCAAAACCGACAAATCCGATCTTCATATCACACAGTCCTCTCAGATGCGTTCCTCAAAACGAAAGTCATTGTCC
>JAXJLC010000364.1:0-5503 GCA_036297365.1 Collinsella sp. | reverse complement strand
GCCAATCAACGGCTTCACTCCAACGCTCGACAAGCCGCTCCAAACGCCACGCCGCGTTGGCAGGACTCGTCGACGGCAGCACGATGGCGGGTAGCCCCGTCAGCTCTTGTAGATAGCGTTTGTAGAGTCGCCCTGCCGTACCGCCGTTACAGACAACGACCTCGATCGGCGCGGCATCGGCAATGCGCTCGATATGTGCCGGCACAACGTTACGAATGCTCGCGTCGCTCGAGCCCTTAATGTCGCAGCTCTCGATTGCATCCCACAGGGCTACGCCGCCGTTCAGCAGCATGGCCCGCTTGGCGGCAATGGAGGCATCGAGCGTCGCGGGCTCACCGCTTGCCAAAGGATCGCCCTCGTTGGGCGGCACAGGCATACCGAGGCACGTGGCCATCACACGCCAAAAGCGATTCTGAGGGTTGCCGTAATAAAAGGCATTGGCGCGCGACAGTACCGAGGGAAACGATCCGAGCACCAAAACGCGCGAGTGCTGGTCAGCAACGGGCTCAAACCCATGCTCAATATGTTGATAGCCCTCGTCGGACGCAGCCATGGCCTAGGCCCTCAGCAGATAACGCACCTCGTAGGGCGCAAGCTCAAGGGAGCCCGCCAGCTCGACCGTGGGCACGTCGTCGGCAAGCAGGTCGACAAAGGACCCGTTGAGCTCGCCGGCGCCAAAAGTGTAAGGCTCGCCCACGGCGTTCACCGCCACGAGCACCGTCGCGTCGTCGCAGGCGCGCTCGAACAGCAGCTGCTTGTTCTGAATCACCACGTTGCGGTACGCGCCGTAGTTGAGGGCGCGGGCTGCCGCGTCGTCGGCCGAGTGAAGGTGCGCGAGCTGCGTGATGAAAGCCGTCAGCTCGTTGGGCGCAGGCTCATCGAGCGCAGGGCGCAGCGCCCAGTCGCCATCGGGTCCGCCCTTTTCCCCAGCAATTCCCCACTCGCTGCCATAGTAGACGCACGGGATGCCTGGCATGCCAAAGAGCATGCCATAAGCGGGGCGCAGGCAGGACTTGTCGGTAAGGATGCTCGCCAGGCGCGGCACATCGTGGTTGTCGACAAACGACAGCAAATGCTTGCCGCGGTAGATGCACCACGGGTCACCGCCAAACTGACGGTGCAACGAATGGGCGATCTCGAACATGTTGACCGAGTTAAAGCTGGAGTACAGGCCCTTGTAGCACTCGTAGTTGGTGCAGGAGTCGAGCATCTCGTCGTTGACGATCTGGTTGTAGTCGCCGTGGAGCGTCTCGCCGATCAGCACGAAGTCGGGCTTAAGCTCACGGGCAAAGGCGTGTAGGCGGCGCATAAAGTCGCGGTCGAGCATATAGGCGACGTCCAGGCGCAGGCCGTCGACGCCAAAGACGTCGGTCCAACGGCGCACGGACTCGAGCAGGTAATCGACCACAGCGGGATTTTGCAGGTTGAGCTTCACAAGCTCAAAATGGCCTTCCCAGCCCTCGTACCAAAAGCCGTCGCCGTAGCAGGAGTCACCGTCAAAGCTAATGTGGAACCAATCCTTGTAGGGCGAGTCCCACTTGCGCTCCTGCACATCGCGGAAGGCCCAAAAGCCACGGCCCACATGGTTAAAGACGGCATCGAGCACCACGCGGATGCCATGGGCATGCAGCGTGTCGCATACGGCGGCAAAGTCGGCATCCCCACCCAGGCGGCGGTCGATGTGGCGCAGGCTGCGCGTATCGTAACCGTGGCTATCAGATTCGAGCGGCGGGTTGATGAGCACGGCGCCGATGCCAAGTTCCTGCAGGTAATCGGCCCATTGGGCGATCTTCATGATGGGGGCATCGGGGTTTGGCGCGGCGTTGACAGCCTGGGCGAGCTCATCCTCGGCAACGGGTGCGGCGTTTTCGCGCGGAGCTCCACAAAAGCCCAGCGGATAGATCTGATAGAACGTCGTCTCGTATGCCCACATAGCAACCTCCCGGTAAGCTCAACACAACGACATCCATTGTATGCCCAGCTTGTATCCTCTCCCCCAAAATAAGTTGCGGTGAAATAGGGACTGTTTGCCGGGTGTATTGGGCCCAGCAGTCCGCATTTCACCGCGACTGATGAGAGGACGTGATTAGGCGACGACCTTGGCGCGACGGATGGTCGGGAACAGCACGGTGATGGCGAGGATGACGCCCACGACGGTAACCGCCCCGCCCACGAAGCCGATCCAAGCGATACCGGGACCCGAAACCACGGCTCCGCCAATCGCGGTACCCGTGCCGATACCGAGGTTGAACAGGCCCGAGAAGATCGACATGGCGACAGCCGACGAATCCGCCGGCGTATACTTGATGAGCTCGGCCTGGAACGCCACATTGAAGGCCGTGGCGCAGCAGCCCCATAGCGCGCAGACGGCAAGCACCAACACGAGCGCCGAGGCTGCAGGAGCCATAAGCAGCAGAGCCGCCGGCACGCCGGAGAGCGTAATAGCCAAGAACGGGAAGCGATGCCCATCGAACAGGCGGCCAAACAGCCAGCTTCCGAGCAGACCAGAGCAGCCAAACGCCGTCAGCGTCATGGTGATGGCGCCCGCGTCGACGTGCGCGACCTGTGCCAGGAAGGGCTCGATATAGCTGTAACCCGCGTAGTAGCCGGTCGCCATAAAAACCGTGACCGCGTAGAGCGCGATCAGGAGCGGGTTCTTGAGCAGCTCGGGCAACTGTTTGACGGTAAAGCGCTCGCCCGCCGGCATGGCCGGGAACACGGTCGCCTGGTAGACGACCGCGATGGCCGAGAGGACCCCGACCACGGCAAACGTCATGCGCCAGCCCACGGCCAAGCCAATAGCGCGACCGAGGGGCAGACCAAAGATCTGCGCGATGGACGAGCCCGTAGCGATCATGCTGATGGCGAGCGCCCCGTGGCGAGTGTCGACCAGGCGCGAGGCCATAATCGAAGCGACCGACCAGAACACGGCATGTGCGCAAGCGACCACCAGGCGCGCACAGACCAGGATGGGATAGGTCGGCGCCACAGCGGACAGAAACTGGCCCAGCGAAAACACGGCCAGCACGCCCAGCAACATCCGCTTGAACTCGAAACGCGAGGCAAACACCATGAGTGGTAACGACAACAGCATGACGCCCCAGGCGTAGACCGAGATCATGATGCCGGCTTGGGACTCGGTGAGCGAGAACGACGCGGCGATGTCAGTCAAAAGACCGATGGGCATAAACTCCGACGTGTTGAACACGAAGGCGCAGCAGGTGAGTCCGATGAGCGGGAGCCACTGCTTGAGCGTGATGCCGTCTTGCCTTGCCTGAGTCATATATAACGTCTCCAATCGTTTTGAGCGGAGGCGATTATATAGCAACGGCCCGCATCCGTCAGCAACAGATGCGGGGCCGAAAACAATTCGATACACAGAGGTTGCGCCGTCAATAAATAACTAAGCCAGCCCCAGCAATATGCCCGCCGAATGCACGACAAACGCCACGATCCAGGCGACTGCCACCTGAAACGCGAACACGGCAACGGCATAGCGCTCGCCCAACTCGCTCTTGACGGCGCCGATGGACGCCACGCAGGGCGGGTACAGCAGCGTAAAGACCAGGAACACGTAAGCGGTAAACGGCGAAAACATGGTCGACAGTGCCGCGGGCGAGGTCGCGCCCAAAAGCACCGTGAGGGTCGAGATGACACTCTCCTTGGCGATAAGTCCGGTGACGAGCGCCGTGGATGCACGCCAGTCGCCAAACCCAAGCGGCGTCAGCGCCGGCGCGATGATGCTGCCGAGACCCGCAAGCAGACTCTGCGACTGATCGGCGACCACGTTAAAGCGGATATCGAACGTCTGCAGGAACCAGATGACCACCGTAGCGGCAAAGATAATGGTAAAGGCCTTGGTGATGAAGTCCTTGGCCTTATCCCATGCCAGCATCACCGTCGTCTTGACGCTCGGCAGGCGGTAATTGGGGAGCTCCATGATAAACGGCACCGGGTCGCCCTTAAATGCCGTGCGGTTGAGTACCAAAGCCGCGATACAGCCAACCGCAATGCCGATCAGATAGAGCGAGACCATGGCGGGAACCGTCGCCTGTGGGAAAAACGCCCCGCACAGCAGACCATAGACCGGCAACTTGGCCGAGCAGCTCATGAACGGCGTGAGCATGACCGTCATCTTGCGGTCGTGCTCGGATGGGAGCGTACGGGTCGACATGATAGCCGGCACGGTGCAGCCAAACCCGACGAGCATGGGTACAAAGCTGCGGCCCGACAGGCCAAAACGACGCAGCACCTTATCCATGACAAAGGCGACGCGCGCCATGTAGCCCGAGTCTTCCAGAATGGAGAGGAACAAGAAGAGCACGACGATAATCGGCAGGAAGGTCAGCACACTGCCCACGCCCGTAAGCACGCCGTCGACAGCCAGCGAGCGCACCACGTCGTTGGTGCCGAACGCCTTGAGGCCCGCATCGGCCGAGGCGATGATAGCAGCGATACCGTCCTCCATGAGTCCCTGCAACGCCGCGCCGATCACGCCAAACGTCAGCCAAAAGACGAGGCCCATGATCACCAGGAACGCCGGAATGGCCGTGTAGCGACCCGTCAGGATGCGGTCGATCTTGACGGAGCGCACGTGCTCGCGGCTTTCGTGCGGTTTGACGACGCAGCGCCCGCACACGTCGCCGATAAAGCTAAAGCGCATATCGGCCAGCGCGGACAGGCGGTCGGTGCCGGCCTCGCCCTCCATCTGGGTAATGATGTGCTCGATAGCGTCGAGCTCGTTGCGATCCAGGTGAAGCGCCTCGGTCACCAGCTCATCGCCCTCGACCAGCTTGGTCGCCGCAAAGCGCACCGGGATGTGCGCCGTCACGGCATGGTCCTCGATCAGGTTGGCAATGCCGTGGATGCAGCGATGCAGTGCGCCGCCGTCCGATCCATCGGGCGCACAGAAGTCCAGGCGACCGGGGCGCTCGCGGAACCGCGCCACGTGCAAGGCATGATCCACCAGCTCGCCGATACCCTCGTTGCGGGCAGCGCTAATGGGAACAACAGGCACGCCCAACAGGCTCTCGAGCAGATTGACGTCCACGGCGCCGCCGTTGGCCGTCACCTCGTCCATCATGTTGAGCGCGATGACCATGGGGCGGTCGAGCTCCATAAGCTGCAGCGTCAGGTACAGGTTACGTTCGATGTTGGTGGCGTCGATGATGTCGATGATGGCGTCGGGGTTTTCGTCCAAGATGAATTGGCGGCTGACGATCTCTTCGCCCGTGTACGGCGACAGGGAGTAAATGCCGGGCAGATCGGTAACGCTTGCCTCGGGATGGTTACGGATGGTGCCGTCCTTGCGGTCGACCGTCACGCCAGGAAAGTTACCGACGTGCTGGTTGGAGCCCGTAAGCTGGTTGAACAGCGTGGTCTTACCGCAGTTTTGGTTGCCGGCGAGGGCAAAATGCAGCGGTGCGCCCTCGGGCACGGCCGTTTTTGCCGCACGGGGCGAATACATCCCCTCGCCGAGTGCCGGATGCTCCGTCGTTCCGAT
>JAXJLC010000363.1:0-6166 GCA_036297365.1 Collinsella sp. | reverse complement strand
TTTAACAAGGAGCGCCACGAGGAGCAGCGCCTGGACGAGGTGTTTAGCGATTACGCGGCCAACGCCATCAAGGTCAACCACCTGTTTGTGGGTCTCGACAGTTCCAGCTTCTTTTTGATGAATATCGCCGAGGTGGCGGTGCTGTGGGTGGGCGGCAACCGCGCGGGCGTCCACGCCATGCAAATCGGCAGCATCTCGGCCGTGTTGGAATACGCGATCTTGATCCTGTTCTTTGTGATGATGGCCCAGATGGTGGTGCTGACGCTTCCGCGTGCTGCCGCGTGCCTGAACCGTGCGCAGCAGGTGTTGGAGATTGAGCCGAGCATCGTCGATGGCGAGCGCACGCTGGATGACGGGGCGCGCGAGCCCCAAGACGAAGCCGATGCGGTGGCCGTGTTCGACCACATGTCGTTTCGCTTTGACGATGCCGACGAGGACACCCTGTGCGACCTGAGCTTTGCCTGCCGTCGCGGTCAGACGACTGCGATCGTTGGCTCGACAGGCTCGGGCAAATCGACGGTGGCAAAGCTCCTGCTGCGCTTCCACGATGCCACCAAGGGCTCCATTCGCCTGAATGGTGTGGACCTGCGCGAGCTTACGCAAGACGAAATCCGCGGGCGCATTGCCTATGTGCCGCAGAAGGCGTGGCTGTTCTCGGGCACGGTGGCGAGCAACCTTCGCTTTGGTAACGAAGGCGCGACTGAGGCTGACATGCTCCATGCGCTGGAGGTTGCCCAGAGCACCTTTGTGCTCGACCAGCCCCAGGGGCTCGATACGCCGGTGGCCCAGGGCGGTACGAACTTTTCGGGCGGCCAGCGCCAGCGTTTGGCAATCGCCCGTGCGCTCATGAAGCATGCCGATCTATATATCTTCGATGACAGTTTTTCGGCCCTGGACTTTAAGACCGATGCCGCCCTGCGCCATGCGTTGCGGGACGAGACGTGCGATGCCGCGGTGCTCATCATCGCCCAGCGCATCTCGACTATTTTGCATGCCGATCAGATCGTGGTGCTCAAAGACGGCAAGATCGTGGGCCTAGGCACGCACGACGAGCTTATGGAAACCTGCGAGGTGTACCGCGCTATCGCGGAATCGCAGATGAAGGGAGGTGAGTAGCATGACCGAGGAGCTCAAGAAGCAGGGCGGCGTTGATGACGCCGCTGCCGCGGGACTGGTCGAGGAAACGGCTGCCGCGTCGACCGAGCTGGATGACGCCGCCAAGGCTGCAGCCGAGCGCGAGGCTCGCCGCCAAGCGCTCTACGAGGAAAACGAACGTGCCGAGGACGAGCGCGCCCGCGCCGAGGCAGAGCGCATGCGCGACGTGGACGACGAAGACGAGGACGAGACGCCCCGCGACACCTGGGCGACGGTGCGCCGCCTGTGGAGCGAGGCCGCCGGCGACCATTGGCGCTTCTATATCGTGTTCGCGAGCATTGTGTTCTATGTCATCTTTAACACCGCCGCGCCGGCATATAGCGCCCGCGTGATCGATGAGCTGTGGGGCCACATTCAGGTGGCGTTTGCCAACGACACCACTTTCAGCATCACCTGGGAGAACTGCGGCAAGACCATTTTCGTCTACTTTATGATCTGGACTGCCGCTGCCTCGTTCTATGCGCTCCAGAGCTTTTTGATGTCGAGCGTGGCCGAACGCCTCAATCTGCGCCTGCGCAACCGCATCGCGCAAAAGCTCAACCGTCTGCCGCTCGCCTATTTTGACGCGCATCGTCCCGGCGAGGTCGTCAGCCGCGCGACCAACGACCTGGACAAGATGTCCGAGAGCATGCAGCGCGGATTGCTGCAGCTGCTCGTGTCGATCGGCACGGTTGTTGGTGCTGTGAGCGTGATGTTCGTGTTCAGCGTGCAGCTTACGCTCGTCTTTCTGTTCTTTACGGCACTGTCGCTGCTGGTGACGAAGGTCGTCTCGCGCCGCACACACGATGTGACGGGCGAGCGCCAGGAGTGGGTGTCCAAGATTACGAGTGCGGTCGAGGAAGGCTATTCGGGCCGTCTGGTGATCCGCGCGTTTAACCGCGAACGTCAGAGCTCCGCTGAGGTGCACGAGGCTTCGAAGGAACTGGCTCGTGTGAGCACCAAGGCCGACTTTATGATCAATGCTGTCGGCCCCGCAGTGCGCTTTATCGGCCGTTTGGCGCAGATCGTTATTGCGCTTGTGGGCTGCAGCATGCTGGTTGCCGGTCACATGACCGTCGGCGTGTTCCAGGCGTTCTTCCAGTTTATCTACGAGGCGTCCGAGCCCATGACGCAGTTGTCGTTTACCTTCAACTCGCTGCAGAGCGCGCTGGCGAGTGCAGAGCGCGTGTTCGACCTGCTCGATGAGCCCGAGATGGAGGCCGATCCGCTGCCGGACAAGGCCGCCAAGCTGCCGGGTCGCGTGGAGGGCCGCGTCTCCTTTGAGCATGTGCGCTTTGGTTATTCGCCCGACAAGCCGCTTATGCGCGACGTGTCGTTTACCGCCGAGCCGGGCCAGAAGATTGCCGTGGTGGGAACCACGGGCGCGGGCAAGACGACGCTCATCAACCTGCTCATGCGCTTCTACGAGATTGACGGCGGGCGTATTACGCTCGACGGCGTGGATACGAGCCGCATGGACCGCGGCGAGCTACGGCAGCAGTTTGGCATGGTGCTGCAGGACGCCTGGCTGTTCGATGGCACGATTGCCGAGAATATCGCCTACGGCTGCCCCGAGGCGACGCGCGACGAGATCGTGGCGGCTGCGCGCGCCGCGCAGGTCGACTTCTTTGTGCGCACCATGCCGCAGGGCTACGACACGCGCGTGGCCAACGATGCCGAGAGCATCAGCCAGGGCCAGCGTCAGCTGCTGACCATCGCTCGCGTGCTGCTCAACAACCCGGCGATTCTCATTCTGGACGAGGCGACCTCAAGCGTGGACACGCGTACCGAGCTTGCCATCGGTCGTGCCATGGATGCGCTTATGCGCGGGCGCACGAGCTTTGTGATCGCACACCGCCTGTCGACGATTGTGGATGCCGACCTGATCTTGGTCATGGATCACGGCAACATTATCGAGCAGGGCACGCATAAGGAGCTGCTGGCTGCCGAGGGTGCCTACGCCGACCTCTATCTGAGCCAGTTCGCATAATGTGACAAAGGGACAGTCCCGCATGTCACATCACAAATAAGGCGCGCCGGGGGTGAATCCTCTGGCGCGCCTTTGCGTTGGCGTCAATGTTGTTGGTGGTCGTCCGCCTCTAGCGTTCGTCCGCGAGCTTGGCGATGAGGGCTTTGAGCTCGGCCACCTCTCGCTCGAGTTCTTTGACGCGGCGGGCGTTCTCGGTGATGCCCTGGCGGTTGAGCGCGGACTGCTCGGCGGCGTCGTCGGGCATGTACTCGCGATGCTGCTTGGCATCGAAGCTCTCCTCGAACACGCGGCAGCCGTTGCGCTTGATGATGCGTCCCGGCACGCCCACGACGGTGCAGTTGTCGGGCACGTCCTTGACGACAACCGAGTTACCGCCGATCTTGACGTTGTTGCCGATGCGAATGTTGCCGAGCACCTTGGCACCCGTGCCCACGGTGACGTTATCGCCGAGCGTTGGGTGGCGTTTGCCGGTCTCGTTGCCGGTGCCGCCGAGCGTAACGCCCTGGTAAAGCACACAGTTGTCGCCCACGACGGTGGTCTCGCCGATGACGACGCCCATGGCGTGGTCGATAAAGAAGTGTTTGCCGATCTGCGCGGCGGGATGAATCTCGACGCCGGTGATGTGGCGGGTGATTTGCGAGAGCACGCGGGCGAGCGAGCGATGACCGTGCTCCCAGAGCCAATGCTCGGGCACGTGGTTCCACTTGGCGTGCAGGCCAGGATAGGAAAGGAAGATGACTAGACCGTTTTGCGCGGCGGGATCCTGCGCTTGGACGGTCTTGATGTCCTCGCGAATGGTACTGATAAAGCTCACCGGCCGCCCTCCCTTAGCGCCATGGCAATGCGATTCAATAAAGTATAGCGATTCGCTAGGGATTAGGAAGGACAATCTTGGCGGCATTGCGCGACAGGTGTCAGTTATGCAAACTTGCTGGTAATGGAGTCATGCTTTTGTGGGGTTGCGCACGAGGGGACGCCGCAACCGTATACTGGTCAACTTGGACGTATCCGCGCCCACAACTGAGAGGTTTTACTTCATGGGTTTCATTAATTTTATCGCCGAGCTGCTCAAAGATCCGCGCACCGCGATTGCCAGCTGGATCGCCGCCGGCCCGCTTATGGCCTACGGCTGCGTGTTCCTGATCATCTTTATCGAGACGGGCGTGGTGTTCTTCCCGTTCCTTCCCGGTGATTCGCTGCTGTTCGCCTCGGGTTTCTTTGCCCACAATGGCGGCTTTAACATCGTGGCGCTTCTGGCCACCGCATGGGCCGCTGCCATTTTGGGCGATCAGTGCAATTTTATGATCGGTCACTTCTTTGGCAAAAAGATCATCGCTTCGGGCAAGGTTAAGGCCATGACGCCCGAGCGCATCAAAAAGTCCGAGGACTTCTTGGACAAGTGGGGTCACCTGGCCATCTTCCTGGGTCGCTTCTTCCCGTTTATCCGCACCTTTGTGCCCTTTATCGCTGGCATGGGCGGCATGCACTGGCGCAACTTTGTCATCTACAACGTACTGGGTGGTATTACCTGGTCAACGCTCTTTACACTGCTGGGCTACTTCTTTGGTGGCATTCCCTTTGTGCAGGAGCACTTTGAGTTGCTGATTGTTGGCATCGTTGCTGTGTCGATCATTCCGACTGTGGTCGGTCTGGTTAAGGCTAAGCTGGGCAAAAAGAACGCGTAACTCGAGCCAGCGCGCAAACCGTGCAGTCAAGGCCCGTCACCGCTTGCGGTGGCGGGCCTCTTTGCTTCGGTCAAATGAAAATACTTTAGTTAGTTAAAGAAAAACGTTTTATCCGACGCGCGTGCGGAGTACAATCTCGTGCATGCGAATCGACGTGCCATCGGCTTCGATGCTGTTCGCGTGTCCCGTCCGGCTCTACGCTCCGGGCGTGCGACGTTGCGACGCGGTCGGCCTCGGTCCTTGCGTGCGGGTTCGCGAGTATGCAACTGTGTATGTAAGGAGCGACATATGACTGTCGAGAAGAAGGATATCGATTGGGGTAGCCTCGGCTTTGGCTACATGAAGACCGATTACAGCTACGAGGCTCATTGGAAGGATGGCGAGTGGGACGAGGGCGGCCTGACCACCGACCACACCCTGCATGTCTCCGAGTGCGGCGGCATCTTCCATTACTGCCAGGAGGTCTTTGAGGGCCTGAAGGCCTACACCGCCGAGGACGGCAGCATCGTCTGCTTCCGTCCCGACATGAACGCCGAGCGTATGTACAACTCTGCCCAGCGCCTCGAGATGCCCCCGTTCCCCAAGGACAAGTTCGTTGAGGCCGTCAAGCAGGTCGTCTCTGCCAACGCCGCCTGGGTTCCGCCCTTCGGTTCCGGCGCGACCCTGTACGTGCGTCCGTTTATGATCGGCTCCGGTGACGTGATCGGCGTGGCTCCCGCTCCTGAGTACACGTTCCGCATTCTCGTGACCCCGGTCGGTCCGTACTTTAAGGGTGGCCTCAAGCCCGTCAAGCTGCGCGTTTCCGAGTATGACCGTGCCGCACCGCACGGCACCGGCAACATCAAGGCCGGCCTGAACTACGCCATGTCCCTTAAGCCCACGATGGAGGCCCATCGCGAGGGCTATGCCGAGAACCTGTATCTCGACTCCGAGTCCCGCACCTATGTCGAGGAGACCGGTGGCGCCAACGTCCTGTTCGTGAAGGAGGACGGCACCCTCGTCGTTCCTCAGTCGCACACCGACTCCATCCTACCCTCTATCACCCGTCGCTCGCTCGTTCAGGTCGCTCAGGACCTGGGCATGACCGTTGACCAGCGTCCCGTCGAGTGGGCCGAGGTCAAGGCCGGCACTTTTGTGGAGTGCGGCCTGTGCGGCACCGCTGCCGTCATCTCTCCGGTTGGCGAAATCGACAACAAGGTTTACGGCGCCGACGAGACCGTGACCTTCCCGGCTGGATACACCGAGATCGGCCCTGTGATGAAGAAGCTTCGCGAGACCCTGACTGGTATCCAGTCTGGTGCTGTCGAGGACAAGCACAACTGGGTTTACACCGTCGCGTAATTTGTCTTACCTATCC
>JAXJLC010000362.1:0-3423 GCA_036297365.1 Collinsella sp. | reverse complement strand
CCCTTGGAACCGTCGGTGAGCACGAGCTGTGCGCCATATGCCTGCATCAGCTTGCGGCGCTCGACGGACATGGTCTCGGGCATGGTGATGATCACCTTGTAGCCGCGGGCGGCCGCCACCGAGGCGATGCCGACGCCGGTGTTGCCGCTCGTGGGCTCGATGATGGTGTAGTCGCCGCCGCGCACGAGCTTGCCAGCCTTCTCGGCCTCGTCAATCATGTTCTTGGCGACGCGGTCTTTAACCGATCCAGCGGGGTTGAAGTATTCCAGCTTGACGAGCACGCGAGCCTTGAGGTCCTCGTCGGTCTCAAAGTGGGTGAGCTCCAGAAGCGGGGTGTGGCCGATAAGCTGATCGATGGACGTGTAAACCTTGCTCATGGTGAACCTCCGAAGTGTTCAAGTTGCTGGTTGCCGTGTGGTTTTACGGCGTGTCTAGCAGCTAAACCCATAAACCTTATAGGTTGTTCGTTTAGCTGTTGGCAAGCATAGTAGACACTAAAGCCTAGTAATGCAATAGGAAATAGAAGATTATTACGAGTCGATTAACCATCTTGACCGGAACGGGTATTTCCAAAGCCATTTTTTCGGCTAGAATTTCAACGGACTAAAAGACCGAAAGGCAGCACTATATATGTTGGTTTCTACTAAGGGCAGGTACGCCCTGCGCGTTATGGTCGATCTGGCCGAGCACCAGGCGGCCGGTCGCATCCCGCTCAAAGAGATCGCGGCGCGACAAGGGATTTCGGAGAAGTACCTCGAGAATATTCTGGCTACGCTCGTGCGCGCCAATATGCTTTCGGGCATGCGCGGCAAGGGCGGCGGCTACGTGCTCACGCGCCCGCCCGAGCAGTACACGGTGGGCGAGATCCTGCGCCTGACCGAGGGCAGTCTGGCGCCGGTCGCCTGTCTGGATGGCGACTGCAAGGGTTGCTCGCGATCTGATGAGTGCCCCACGCTCGACGTGTGGAAGAACCTGGACAAGCTTATCAACGACTACCTCAACGGTGTGACGCTCGATCAACTTGTCGCTCCCAACGAAGGCTACGACTACGTCATCTAGCCCACCTGCCATTTGGGGACGGGGCGTAAATGGTAGATTTTCTTGCCCTCTGAGACTTGGCAAATAAGAAGGCCGCCCATTTTTGCGATGGGCGGCCTTTGATTTGGTCCGATGAGTTTGTGTGCCGGGGGCGTTCTACTCTTCGGCAATACTATCGAGGATACTGCGCATGATGGACACTAGGATGCTGCCCATAAAGGCCGAGCCAAAGCCGGCGATGGAGATGCCGACGCCCAACAGGTTGACTGACAGGTAGCTGGCGAGCTCCAGCATAAAGCTGTTGAGCACGAGCTGGAAAATGCCGAGCGTAATGATCGTGAGCGGCAGCGAGATGACCGTGAGGAACGGTTTGACGAACGAATCGACGATGTTGAGGAACAGTCCCACAAAGGCAAAGCAGACCCAGGCCTCGGCAAAGCCGAAAGGTTGGATGCCGGGGACGAGGAACGTGGCGATCGCGATGGCGATCGAGGTGAAGAGCCAGTTAAGCATAAAGCGCATGGCGTGAATCCTTTCTTGCGCCGGGGTTGCTGGCGTCGCGTGAAGCGGCTTGCGGCGGCGATTTGGATGGTTGCGCGGGCGCGCCGCGGTGTTTGGGCGCCCATTGTCTCAAATATTCGTGGAGCTTACGTGCGCATTCGGTTTCTAAACGGCGTTCGTCCTGAAAAACGTGCCGCTGACAGAGAGTCTTGTCACTTTAGTTTGGTGGTGTGCTACACTGCTACGGGCAAATGGCCCATGCATAGTTTTATTGCATATTTACGGGCGAACGATGCCCGATGTCAGTATCAACTTCGATGCCTTTTGGCGGGTTTGGCGGTGATCGATGAATATCGAGAACATGTTTGACAAGCCTGATGTCAAGCAGCTGGTCCACGCATTTAGTCTTTTGGATGACGAGAACGATATCCAGGCGTTTTTAACCGATATCTGCACGCCGCGCGAGATTTGCGATCTTTCTCAGCGCCTGCAGGTCGCGCGCTATCTGGATGAGGGCGAGCCCTATGTCGAGGTTCAGGCCCGCACCGGCGCTTCGTCCACCACGGTGAGCCGCGTGTCCAAGGCGCTTAATGGCGAGTACGGTGGTTATCGCAAGATCCTCATCAAACTGGAGGATGGCGAGTAGGCCAGCGGCAAAAACGAATTGCGCAGAACCGTCCCTTCGGGGGCGGTTTTTTGATCCCTCGGGGACGGAGGAAAACGGATTACTGGCTTAGACTAGCCCCCTCCGTGATCCGTTTTCCTCCGTCCCCGAGGGATCAAATCTGTTGGCGTGGGGCAAATCTGTCCGCGTGGGCGGGTAGGATGGATGCATTGATTATTGCGAACGGTTTGAGTGGAGGACCATGCCTGTTCGAATCTATACCACCAATACCGGTACGGACTTGAGCGACGCCGAGGCGGCGTTGCTCGCCGACCTGGTTGCCCGCCACGGGCGTGCCGTTTTGCTGGCGCCCTCGTTTGCCGAGCTCGACCTGTGCCGTCACGATGCTGCGGTTGCTGGCGCCTCGCTGGGCGTTGACTACAAAACCCCCGCGTCGTGGCTTCGTTCGCTGTGGGAGCTTATGGGCGATGGCCGCAGCTTTGTCGACAACATGCAGCGCCAGATGCTGTTCTCGGACATGATCGCCCGTCGCGACGATGCGGACCTGCAGCCGCTTTCGCGCAGTCAGGGCACGGTGCGCATGCTCGCGCGCATGGCCCGCGATGTGTTGCCGGGCGTAGCGGGAACGGGTGCCGAGCGCTGCCGCGGCGACGTTTGCCAGCCCGATCCCAAGAGCGACGCCGAGGCTCGCGTGTTCGAGCTGTTGAGTGCCTATGCGAGCGGCTTGGACCGTCGAGACATGGTCGAGCCCTGCGAGGCGGCTGACCTTATGGCCGAGGTGCTGGCCGACAACCTTCCGGCGTGCGCCCGCGCGGTATGTGTGCGCGGCATCACATCGTTTACGCACGGCCTGCTCGAGCTGCTGTCGGCCGTGGCGAACAATGGGGGAGAGGTCGTTGTGCTGCTTGCCTGCGAGCAGGCGGCGATGCGAGAGGAGCTTGCCGCGGCATTTGATGCCCGCGGCGTGCTGTTTGAGGCCGCGCCGCTGGGGGAGGGTGCCGCCGCGCCCCAGACTGCCTCCAAGTCCGCCGCCCAGCCTACCTTTGTAGAGGTTGCCGGCCCTCACGCCCGCGCCCACGCCTATGTGGATGCAATCGATGAGCTGGTAAAAACGTGTGAGGACGCCGCGGTCGACAGCGGTGTTACGGCGTCCGCGGACCCCGTGCGCGTGCTCGTGGTGTCTGCCCGGGCTCCCCAGCTGTTCGGTAAACTCGCTGCCCGTTTGGCGGCGCGTCATATTGCGGCCGAGACAACCGAGT
>JAXJLC010000361.1:0-8349 GCA_036297365.1 Collinsella sp. | reverse complement strand
GAATGAACGAGGAATCCGGTTGCTTGGGGTCAGCGTCCTTGGATTTATTGGACACAGCCCTCACCTACCGACGTTTGGTGAACACGAACACGCCGACGATGGCGAGACCGATGACGCCGGCGGCAACGCCAACAATGGCGAGCGGGTTGGCGCCAGTCTCCTGCTCGGAAGCACTAGAGGGCTTCTTAGCAGTGGTCGTGGAAGTAGCACCCGTATCAGACTTGGAATCGGACTTCTTGTCGGACTTGCTGTCCTTCTTGTCAGACTTCTTGTCAGACTTCTTCTCGTCCTTCTTATCGGACTTATCGGAGTCCTTCTTGTTGGACTTGTTGTCCTTGGTCTCGGTCTTGGTCGACACCGTCGTCTTGGTCATCGGCTTATGACCCGGAGCGACAGCGCCGCCAGTCTGCTGGCCCTTCGTGCCGGAGCCGGAACCCGTGCCCGTGCCAGCGCCAGCACCGGAACCGTTGCCAGCGCCACCATTGCCGCCATTGGAGCCAGAACCGCCATTGCCGCCAGGGTTAACAGCATTCTTGGTCCACTTGGCATACAGCGTCAGATCGGCCGTCACCGGCGTACTGAAGTCATACGCCCGCGTGCAAGCCTCATCGGTGAACCAACCGCCGAAAGTGTAGCCATCGCGCGTCGGATCGGCCGGCTTGACCAGCTTGCCGTCGGCCGTAGCAACAAACTTAGTGTCGCAAGCAGACCCGCCGTTGGAATTAAAGGCAACCGTCCAAGACTCAACGGCCCCGAGCTTGAACAGCGTGCCCGAGTCATTGATGTAGTACAGGTTGCCAGATGCATCGGCAATGACCGGAGAGTCACAGTACTGGTAATGGCCAGCCGCATCATAAATCTGCGTCGCCTCTGCATCGCCGAGCGTATAGCGATACACGCCACCACCAGCAGAGTAGTTGACGTAATCCTTGCTATCCGCGCTGTTAACGGTGAAGTACACATAGGTCTTGCCGCCCTGAACACTCACCAGCGGAGTAGCAGCAATACCGTTGAGGCCAGCCGGCAGCGCCTTGCCGTCGGCAGCAGCGACCATCGTGGTCTTACCCGTCTTCAGGTTATAGAGAACCAGAGCAGAGCCCGTAGCCGTCTGTCCGCCGACAATCAGATTGTCACCAAACACCGCAGGGGCGCTCAGATTATTCGTAAGGCCCAGATCAACCGTCTTCTGTGCACTCAGCACACCCTTCGCCGAAAGCGAAATCACATGGAGCTTTCCGTCGTGCGTCATCTGATAGAAGGTCGAACCATTGGACGGATCGGCAATGCAATCGGCATTTGCGACAGCGCCGAGCTCCATGGTCGAAACGACATCGCCCGTCGTCTTATCAATGCACTTAAGCGTACCCGCGCTCGTAGGAACGATGGCATACTTATCCGTCAAAGCCGCACCAGTCCAGTAATAACCCTCGGAAGCGTCAATGTTCTGCCAAGAAACTTCGCCCGTGGCAATCTTAATGCGCATAAAGGAGCCGTTGCCGTAGGTCGCGTTGTAATTCTCGTCATACGAAATATCGACCGAGCCTACATAGACGTACTCGCCGTCCGAAACGATGGTGCAGGAGCTCTGCGTCAAGTCCGTCAAACCAGGCGACAGCCACTTGCAGATCAGCTTGTCTGCAGTAATCGCCTGGACCGCACCGCCGTTGAGCGGAACGATGATAAGGCCATTGGTATAGATCGGACGAGAGGTATAGCTCACCTTAGAGGCAAGCGGCGCAGAGGCAACCTTTTTGCCCGTGGACGAATCGATCTTAATGAGCTCGTTCTCGGTCGCGATGTACACAAAGCCGTTAGCAATGACAGGCTCGCTGCAGTTGGCATACTGCTGACCAGACTCGGCCTTCCAATCGAAGGCCCACTTAAGACCGGCGGCCTGCGCAGGCGTCTTGGTATCCGTTACGGTCGAACCGTTGCCACTGTTGCCGTAGCCGGCCCACTCGGCATCCCAATCAGGAGTCGTCGCACCCGGGTCCACGACAATCTTGTCGGGATCGGGCATGGCCGAATCGTCGGTGGTATAGGCAAGCGTAACCTTATCGCCGCTCTTGAGCGTAATCTGATTGGCGCAGAGTAAGGAGGGCTCTCCATTGATATACAGGTGCCAATATTTATTGGTCGCAGCATCCCAGACATACGGCTTGTGATCGAACGGCGAAGTAACGGAATTGAGGAACCAGTATGCACCACTCTGGGAGCCGTTGTACGCAACGCCCTTGGCCTTCAGAACTGCCTCAATAAGGTTCTGGGCCGTGGAGCCTTCGGGCAGAGAAACATTGCTTGCCGTGCCCCAACGCGTATTGTTCCCGTTGACATCGGGACCGATAACATCGGCGGATCCAAGCACCTGACCGGGGAGGGCGTCGGCGTCAGCACCATACATAAAGGTGACGGCGTCACCCTCCTGGAGCTTGTAGGCACCGGCGCCAACGTCGGCGAACTTGCCATTTACGTAGAAGCGCCAATAGCTCTTGGTCGCAGCATCCCAGCCATAGGACTTACCATCAAACGGCGAAGTAATGCCGTTGAGGAACCAGCCCCAAGACGATTCGCCAGCATCGAGAGTAAGGCCGGTCTGCTCAAGGAGATCCTTGGCAGTAGAGCCTGCCTTGAGACTCGTCTGACCCGTCGAAGCCCAAACCTGCTGCTTGCCGTCCTTGTCCTTACCGAGAACCTGAACAGAAGCATGGACAGAATCGGACGGCAACTGGTCGCCCCAGCCACCGTAGAACCACGTGACGGTATCGCCGGCATGGATGGTGACATTGTCCGCCGTATAGTCACTCGACTTGCCGTTGATGAACAGCTGCCAATAGGTCGAATAATCTTGGGGCGTACCCAGCTCAACACCGTTGTACTTAAGGCTCAGAATGAAGGGGCCCGCAGCAACGGCGTCAATGTCGTTCGCCTCGAGTGCGACCTTCGTAAGATCAAGCGCGCTCGAACCGGACGTCACCACATACTGCGCATTATCGACCCAAGTCTGAGTCTTGCCCTGGGCATCGCGACCAATGACGGTCACATTTGCGGCAACCTGGTCCTTAACGACAGGGGACGAGCTACCAGCCGTATAGGCAAACTCAATCTTCTGCCCCTGGGTGAGCTTGACGCTGCTCGCGCCAACCGAGGAAGACGCGCCGTCGACGAACAGCTGCCAGAAGGCATAAGTCGTCGGATCGTAGGCAAGCGTGCGACCATCGCTCGGGGATGTGATGCTTTCGAGGTAGAAACCGTATGCCGTGTTCGGTTCGTACTTCGCCTTGAAGCCCGTCTTCTCCTGCAGCTTAATGAAGGCATCCGCAGCCGTCGCGCCCTCGTCGAGCTTGAGCTGCGTAGGTGCCACCCAGGTCTGAGCCTTGCCGTCAGCATCGGTGCCGATAATCGAGAACGAGACCTCGACCTGCTTCTTGACGACATCGCCGGTTTCTGTCGGGTTCTCTGTCTGAACGGCAGCCGCGGCGGCAGGTCCCGCTTGGCCAGCGGATGCCGTCGAAGACTGCTCGCTCGTGGCAGGGCTCTCCCCCGTCGTCGAGCCTTCGTCGCCAGTTGCTGCCTCTGTTGTGGCGGCACCAGCTGCAGGCGCGCCCTCGGAATCCGAAACCTCGGCCTTGCCCTGGTCGGCAGCACCGTCCGCGGCCCCCGTTCCCTCACTCGGCGTCGCAGCCTGAGCCACAGCGTCGGTAATGCCCTCGGCACCCTCGGCCCACAGCTGAGCCGGCGTGGTGCTGAAGGCCATCGCGAAGGCCAGGAATGCCACCAGGCAGCGCTTTGCCACGCCGCGCGCGATTACGCCACGGCGACGAAGCGAGGCACGCTGGCACTCGTCCTCAAACATATCCATTTGTCTCCTACTGTCTGTACTTGGAGCGTTGCCTTGAAGCTGCCCCACGTCATCGCGCATGTTGCGCTCGAGTTCCCCCATCGGGGTCCCCCTTCCCTCCAGAGCCCTATGCACACCGGCGGCATACGCCGCAGCCGCATGCAAGATGGGAGGCGATCCGACTTAACCTTAACGACTCGGGCGCGCCGTCCGATCTGCGACGCGAACATCCCGAGCCAAGAGGAATTACGGTTACTGGTACAGCCGGGGACTTGCACCCCGATTCTCCCAAACGCGCAGGAAAACCGCGCATTCGTGCGTCTCCGCACCACCATCTAGGCCATCGATTAATACCGTCAATATGCTATCACGCAAAAGGGCCTCGCACGCAGGCGAAGCCCAAGGTAAAAGCTATTGTTTGCGATAGGAAAATGCGGTGACGGTCGCAGACTCTAGTGCTTGCCGCCGTGGCTGTTGAGCCAGATATTGCGGCCCAGCATAAGTGCCAGCACCAGCGCGCTCACGTAGCCCATAAAGCCAATGACCGGGATACCAAACACAACCGGCTCGATGCGCGCGTAGTACACCACCGACGAACCGATAAACAGACCGGCGATAACGATAGCCATCGACATGCGGTCGATAATCCCACCCAGCTGTCGCAGCGCCTTATCGCTGCTCATGATCTGCGTGTTCACCTTAAGCTGGCCGCGCGTGAGCATACGCGAAGCCAAGCCCAGATACTCGGCCGCCTCGAGCGAGCCCTTCGCCGCGCGATAACTGCTCGCTGCAAAGTCGCGGCTCATCTCGCGCATGCGGGCGTAGGTGCTCTTCTCGTTTTTGATGTGCGTCTGGATGATCTGGATCATGTTGACGTTGGGCATGTACTCGGTCAACAGGCCCTCGAGCGTCACCATGCCGCGGGCGAACATCGTCACCACGCTCGGCAGCTCAACGTCATTTTTGCGCGCGAGGTTTAACAGCGAGGTCAAAAACTCGCCGATATCCAGGTCTTTAAGGTCGAGCCCGGCAAAGTCGGCAACAATAAAGTCCAAGTCGGACAAAAAGGCCGAATGGTCAAGCTCGGCCGAATCGCCGCGCGTCACGGCGAAGCGCATGAGCGAATCCTTGAGCTTGGGCACGTCACCCTCGGCCACGGCGAAAATCATGTCCTTTACGATACCGCGATCGTGACTCGACATGCGTCCGACCATGCCCAAGTCGATAAAGTAAACGATACCGTCCTTGAGAATGATGTTTCCCGCATGCGGGTCGGCATGGAAAAAGCCGTCGTCGAGCACCTGCGTCGAGTAGTCCTCGACGATCGCGGCACCGATCTTTTCCAAGTCATAGCCCTCGGCCACCAAGCGTTCAGGATCGGCGATCGAAATGCCGTCGACGTAATCCATGACCACCACGTGCTCGGTGCACAGGTCCAGATAGGATTTAGGGCACGTCACGCCATGAACGCTCTTATGGAACTCGTAGAAGTCGTTGAGGTTTTTGGCCTCGGCCAAAAAGTTGGTCTCCTCGCGAAACGAGGTCCACAACTCCTCGACTACGCCGTGCAGGTCAACGAATTGATCGGTGTTGACGAACTTGGAAACGATACGCACCACCGAGCGGATGATATCGATGTCCTGCGCCATAACCTGCTGCGCACCGGGGCGCTGCACCTTGACGGCCACGTCCTCGCCCGTCACCAGACGAGCGCGGTGCACCTGCGCGAGCGATGCGCTACCAAGCGGATTGGGGTCGATCGCATCGAACATCTCCCCCAGGCGCAGGCCGTATTCTTCTTCCAGACAACTGAGTACGACTTCGTACGGTACGGGCTCCACGTCGGAGCGCAGACGACGCAGCTCGTCGCAAAAGCGTTGCGGCAGAATCTCGGACCGGTTGGCCAGAATCTGCCCCATCTTGACGAACATGGGGCCGAGTTCCTCGAGCAGGCGGCGCAAACGAACCGGCGTGAGGTTATCCCACACGCGGTACTTTTTGACCAGGCGAACAATCTGTCCGATGCGCTCGCGGCGACCCGCCGGCGTGAGCTGGTATTCCTCGTCCGGCGCCATCGCGTCGGGCTCCTCGGGCACCATATCGACGGCGCGCGGCTTCTTGCGAGCGCCCGAGACGGCGGCGTCGACCTCATCGACAACCGCCGCCTCGTCACCCAAGGGGTCTAGATTGTTGTAATCGGTGGTGGAATCTGCCATCTGCGCTGCTACTCGGCCTCTTCGGTATCCTTCGCATCGTCGGGCTCAACGGACTCGACGGGCACCGAGGTCACGTTGTCCTCGACCGAATCGACGATGTCGCGCACATGGGCCAGGAAGGCCGTGCGCTCGGGGGCGGTCATGACGCGGACCCGGGCAAGGATGAGCTCGTCAAGCACGCGCTGGGCCGCGGTCTCGCCCTGCATGCCCAAGCGCTCGGTCAGATCGGAGATGGTACCGCCGGCCTGCTCGAACATGTCGGACACACTGCGGGCGATATCGGGGGTGGCGGTGTCCTTGCGGACCTGCTCGCCCTTGGTGTTAAGGTCGTCGAGGACCTTCTTGCCGCCTTCGACAGCAACGGCGGCAGCGCCAAAGCCCACGTTATTGGCGCCGTTAACAAGCTGATCGAGTTTCATAACCATGGTTATCTCCAATCACAAACAACTGCATTGGCGTTCTTGTACCCAAGATTGAGCGAAAGCGACAAAGCGTTTTAGCGCTATTCGATCGACGGGAAATCCCTACCTCACGTTGTCATTCATCGCGAAAGAGTTCTTCATGGCGCAGCTCGTGGTGTAAAGCACCTTGCCCAGCAGGGCATCGGTCTCCACGCGAACACGCTCGGCAAAGGCCTCGTTGGCGCGTGCAAGCTCGGCAGGCACCTCGACCTCGGGCAGAGCGGCTACGGCAGCGTCGACGTCATGGATCTGCTTGTGGCCCATGCCACCGACCTTCTCCTGGTAGTCCTCCACAGCGCGGCCGCACTCATGGAAACGGACGTCGGCCAGGGCGCCGATCAGGCGGTTGGCCCAGTAGAAGTTTTCGGACGTTACGCGAGCCTGCGTGTCGGCATAGTACTCGGGCATGGTCTCGACGTTGGCGTACAGCGGAACCAGCGCGTTAAACGAGTTGGAGCCAAACGCCATCCACTGCACGGCGCGATAGGCCGGCTGCGCATAGGGGCGCAGCTGCAGCACGGCGAGCTGGCTGTTGCGGTTGATGCCGATGGGGCGATAGGCGCCGCGCGTGGCGGGCGTGCCCTTGCTGCCGTAGCAGTCGTACTCCGTACCCTGGTAGTGGCTCGAGAGTACGTACTTGATGTCCTCGATGGTCACCTTACGCTCGGGCACGCGGCTCCAGGGGATATCGTCGCTCTCGGGCGTGTAGTCGGCGTCGGGGCCATCCCACACGTCACTGGGGTTGAGGCAGCGCTGCATGTACCAGGCGCGCGGCGTGTTGTAGACGTGGTCGCTGTCGCTGTGCGAGCCAAAGGCCTCGCGCGGGTTAAAGACCGCAGCCGAGCCGTAGCCCTCGACGCCCAGCGTCAGGTCCAGATGCCACTCGGCCATCCAGGAGCGCAGGTCGGCGGAACACATGTGGTCGGCCTGGGCGCCCTCGGCGTCATCCAGGTCAAAGCTGTCGATACCCAGTTGGTTGGGCATGGTCACATAGGCGTCATCGGGCACACGCTTGGCAATCCAGTGGTGGCCGCCGATGGTCTCGAGCCACCAGATCTCGTCCACATCACTAAAGGCGATGCCGTTGTTCTCGTAGGTGCCGTAGCGCTCGAGCAGGTCGCCCAGGATACGAACGCCGTCGCGAGCGGACTTGGCGTACGGCAGGACCAGGGTCACCATGTCCTCCTCACCCAAGCCACCAGGCTGCGCCGGCACATAGCCGTCCTCACCCTCGTTACCCTTGGCGGGCACGTAGTCCACGAGCGGGTCGGCGCCGCGAACGCGCTCATTGGTGGTGAGCGTCTCGGTTGCGGACATGCCCACATTGAGCTCGTTGAAACCGGCCTCGGCCCAGATGCCGTGGCCCGGGACAACATCGGGGACGCACGTGTAGCGCATGGGGTTATCGGGCAGTTCAACGGTCAGGTGGCTCAGGACGCTCGTGTAGACGCGCGGCTGCTCGTCGGGATGCACCACGCGCATACGCTTGGGCTCAAACACCCCGTTGGACGAGTCCTCGTTACGCGCGACCAGGGTCGACCCGTCGTAGCTCGCGTTCTTACCGACCAGAATCGTTGTGCACGGCATGCGCATCCTCCTTGAGCGAAGAAATCAAACGGCAACAGTGTATCGCTTCGACGCAAAAAGGGCGAAACCACGGCCTCGGCAGCCCCCGTGGTCAAAAAATGCCAAATATGAGTACTGTCACCAATTTAGTGGCAGCAAATTTCCCTGTAACGAGTGCCGAAAATCCCCATTTGCCCAAAAGCAAGACAACGTTATTCCCCATAAGTTCAATAAAATAGGCTTCCTAACGATAATGGATACCGTTAGG
>JAXJLC010000360.1:0-4295 GCA_036297365.1 Collinsella sp. | reverse complement strand
CTATTTGCTTCTTCGATATCGACGGAACGCTCGCCTGGCAAGACCCCAGGCTCGCCCAAGACCTTCCCGAAGACGAGCGGGACCTCTCCCCCTATCCCAACGAGGCGGTTTCGCAGGCAATCCGCGAGTTTGTCGCCAACGGCAACATGGCCTTTATCTGCACGGGACGCACCCTGAGCTGCATCCACCCCAAACTTCTTGAGCTGCCTTGGACCGGCATCGTCTGTCTTGCGGGCGGTTACGCCGAGATCAACGGACACGCAATTCGCGATCTGTCGATGACACCCAGCATGCTGCAGCATCTTGCCCCCTATCTTGAGCAATCGGGCGAGGTCATCCGCTTTGAGGGCCTCAACGGCGTCGTGCGCATGAGTGCCGATGCCCCCGAGACGTACGGATACGCACGCACCGTGGGCGACGCCGTCACGCAACTTGAGCACTACAACGCCTATAAAATTCTTATGTCCACACCACTTGCCAACCGCATCGCCCAAGATGAAGAGCTTGGACCCCTACTCTGTTTCAACGAGCTCGAGCTCGAGGTCACAGAAATCTCGCCTCGTGAGTGCACCAAACGGGCCGGAATCAGTGCCGTGCTTGACGCCCTGGGGCCAGATCACGGCACCGTGTACGGCATTGGCGACGCGAGCAACGACATCGCCCTCATGGAGGCGGTCGATGTTGGCATCGCCATGGGCAACGCGCCGGACTTCCTCAAGGAAAAAGCCGACTACGTAACCGACAGCTTTGACCACGACGGCGTCGTCACCGCGCTCGAACACTTTGGGCTTATCTAGCCGGGCCCCTTGCCGCGTTTGCAGCCGCAAGACTCAATCGTCTTCAACCGCCGCGCTCGACGCCCTAATGTGGCAATATGTTGTCTGCATAATGCAACGATGCAACCTAAGAAAGAATGCGAGAACCCGTGTCCAGTCCGTTTACCAGCTTTTTAGCCCAGCACTTTGACCAGATTAACGACTATCTGGCCACGTTCTTTGACGGACAGGCGACCTCTGCCGATATCGAGCGCTACTTGTATACCCCGCTTTCGGCATTTACCGCCAACGCCGGCAAGCGCCACCGCCCGCTTATCTGCATGCTCGCCGCAACCGCAGTGGGCGGCAGCTTTGAGAGCGCCCGCAGCGCGGCGGCGGCTATCGAGCACTTTCAGTCGGGTGCGCTCATCCATGACGACATCGCCGACAACGGCCAGCTGCGCCGCGGCAAGCCCTGCATGCACCTCACCGAGGGCACGGGGCTTGCTATCAACTGCGGCGACCTGGCACTTACCATGGTCACCAAGACGGTTCTCGACGATCCCACGCTTGAGGCAGACGTAAAGCTGCGCGTACTCCACGAGCTCACCGAGATGATCGTCCGCACCATCGAGGGTCAGGCGCTCGACTTGGGCTGGGTCCGTGACGGGCGTTTTGACATCTCGGTCGACGATTACCTGGACATGGCAACGCACAAGACCGCGTATTACAGCGGAGCCACGCCGCTTGCCGCCGGAGCCATCATTGGCGGAGGCAGCGAACAGCAGGTCGAGGCGCTGCGCGCCTTTGGCCTGCACACGGGCCTTGCCTTCCAGATCCAAGATGATCTGCTCAACTTGATCGGTACCAAGGAGGCCGCCAACAAGGACTTCCGTACCGACATCACCGAGGGTAAGCGCACGCTCGTTGCCGTGCACGCCCTGTCTGATGAGCGCTATCACGATGAGATTGAAGCGATCCTCTCCTCGGGCACCGAGGATCCCGCGCAGCTCGCGCGCGCCGTGGAAATCTTCCAAGAGACCGGCTCTATCGATTACGCCCACGCCTACGCGCTGGACCTAACCGCCAAAGCCAAGGCCGCCATCGAGGACGTTGAGCTTGATTCGCACGCACGCGAACTGTTCCTCTCCATGGCAGATTTCTTTGTGGAGCGACTCAACTAGCGGGGGTTGCAAAACCTGTCGGCAGCGCATTTGGGTACAAGTTGCTACACTGTTGAATGTATGTTTATGCATCCCTTTGCGTCGTCTATCCGACAGGCGCTCAAATAGTACGAATGATACGCCGAAAGGGGTTCGTTCATGGAACCTATTACAACGGGCATGCAGGGAGCAGCCGTCGAGGACGTGCAGTCTCGTCTCCTGCAGCTCGGCTACACGATTGATGCCACCGAGGTCGCCGACAAGCACTTTGGTGCCACCACCGAGCAGGCCGTTAGTACCTTTAGGCTCGACAGCGGTCTTGCCGCCGGCCACGCCGTTGACATCCCCTGCTGGAGTGCCCTGGTCGACGCCTCGTATAAGCTGGGCGACCGCACCCTCTACCTGCGTATGCCCAATTTCCATGGCGCCGACGTGCAGGCCCTGCAGAAGGCGCTCAACGTTTTGGGCTTTGCCTGCGGCGAGGACGATGGCTACTTTGGCCCTCACACCGAAGCGGCCCTTCAGCAGTTCCAGGAAAACGTCGGTCTGTTTGCCGACGGTATGGCTTTCCAGGATACCTACGCCTATATCAACCGCCTGCACCACGTGTGGGAGGGTAAGCCTTCGGTGACCGAGGCCGAATCGCGCATCGGCTTTGCCCGCGCGGCCAACGTACTCGAGCGTTTCCAGATTGCCGTCATTGGCGAGGACCCTATCGCGCGCAGCGTAGCATCGCGCATGTGGAACATCGCCACGGCGACGACCGACAACAGCGGCATGATGCTCTGCGACTCCGAGGTCCCAACCGACGTTGACCTGGTGCTCGAGATCGCAAGCGACGAGCTGCCCGCCGACGCCGCACCGCGCGCCACGATTGCCCTCGCCGAGTGCCACAACCTGGCCCAGCGCATCCGCACTGCCAATGTCGCCGCACAGCAGAAGCCGGCACGCATTCGCATTGAGCTCACGGGCATGACGCGCTACAACGGCACCTTCACGGCCAGCGACGCGCAGACACTCGCCGTACGCCTGCTCGATGGCGTTTGCGATGCCCTCGCAGATTAGGTAAACTAAACGAGTTGCTTTTGTGCAACACCCATCCTGGGACGTAGTTCAACGGTAGAACTCCGGTTTTTGGTGCCGGCTGTTGGGGGTTCGAATCCCTCCGTCCCAGCCATTAAAACTGAGCGCCCTGAGCCCATAACGGCCCAGGGCGCTTTCTTGTGGACAAGTGGAGGGATTCGAACCCACAAGGGTGCGGAGCCGAGGAAACGCGAAGGCGCCCCAGGCCCATTAGGACCAAGGGCGCCTTACATCTAGAAAATATCAGCCCAGTTCCGAAAAGCGAGCCGCTTGCGACAACCAAGTGCCGCGTGGCCCCGGCGGGCCGGGCATTAAGTTTGTCGCGAGTTCCGCACGCAAAGAAGGCCACGTGACCTCGATGTTTTGGACGTGACAGACACTATGACCCAATCCGAGGGCACGGAAACGACAGGAGCCCCCGCTCGTGACCGCGGGTCGGGGCTGCGACAATGTTGTTGAAGTGCCAGAGGCGCAGCCGCGCCGCAACGAGGTTGGGAGGCTCCCGTGCCTAGATATTCTACCGCCTTCGGAATGGACGTACACCTCAGGTCCACCACCGTCTGCGCGCTCGACGCGGAGACGGGCGAGGCCGTGGCGAGGAGGTTCCGCGGCAACCCGTGGGGCGAGGTCGCGGAGTGGATGTCGGGCTTCCCGGGCCCGTCGCTCGCCGCCTACGAGAGCGGCTACCTCGGCTTCGCGCCGCAGAGGGAGCTGTCGGCCCTCGGCGTCGACTGCGTCGTCGCGGCCGTCTCCAAGGTCCCGAGGTCGGCGGCAGACCTCTCGTCCAAGAACGACCGCAACGACGCGGCCAGGATGGCCAAGGCGATACTGTCGCACGACGTCACCCCGGTATGGGTGCCGTCCCCCGAGATCGAGGGGCTCAGGGACCTCGCCGCCGCCCACGACGCCGCGACCGCCAGGCTCGCGGCGGCGAAGCAGCGGCTCCTGGCGTTCCTGGCCCGCCGCGGCTACGTCTACGGAGGCACGACGCCGGCCGGCAACCCCCGGAAGTACTGGACGTACGGCTTCCTCAGGTGGCTCGACGGCATACGCCCCGCCGACGACGGCGGCATCCGGGCGCTCGCGGCGCTGAGGAACGAGGTCGAGGCGGCCGACGAGACGAGGGAGGCCGTCCTCGCCGAATACAGGGCCGCCGTCGCGGCGGGCCCCCTCTCGGCCGAGGTCGAGGCGCTCCAGTCCATCAAGGGGTGCGGGTTCGTGCTCGCCGCCGCCTTCGCGTCCGAGGTCGGCGACTTCTCGAGGTTCCGCTCCGGCAGGCAGGTGACGGCCTACT
>JAXJLC010000359.1:0-1787 GCA_036297365.1 Collinsella sp. | reverse complement strand
GGCATGATAGCCTTCTGGCTGTACTACTGGCTGCTGTCCAAGAAGATCAACCCCATGGTGCTGATCGTGGCCACCATGGCCGTGGGCATCATCGGCGCGTTCTTCGGCGTGCTGGCGTAAGGGCCCGGCTGCATAGATTTTCGTTGCAACCTGGAAAGGGGATGGAGCAGGCCTATGCCCTCCATCCCCTTTTTGTATAGAAGGAGTTCGTATGTTCGCGAAGGATCGCGAAGCAATGCGCCTGACGCCGGCAGAGGTCAGGCTGATTCTTATTGAGTCCCTGCAGTGGTGCGCCAACAACGCGGTCTACTTTTTGGGGCTTATCGGTGCGGCCACGTATGATCTGGCCGGCACGGCCTTTTTGGTTGCCGCCATTACGCTCGTGCGCAATCTTATGACGTCGGTGGGCAATATGGTGTCGGGCTCGGTCATCGATCGCTTTGGACCGCGCCGGACGTCGTTTGTGACGTGCGTGATTACGGCAGTGCTATCGCTTGGCGTGGGGTTAGCGCCGTTGTCTGTCCCCGGGCTTGTGTTTGCCGCGTGCGTCTTGGGACTTGCGGGCGGCTTTATCAACACCTGCACGCATGCGTTTCCGGGATACCTGGAGTCGACCACCGAGGGTCGTACCCGCGTGAACGGCCTCATGGTGTTCTACAGCAATATCGCCTATACCGCTGGCCCGCTGCTCGGCGGTGCCATCGTGAGCTGTTTTGCCACGCAATCGGTTTATCTGCTCATGGCGGGCATGATGGGTGTGGCGGCCGTGCTCTCCTTGGGCTGTCACGAGTGTGTTGCTCCCGCAAAAGGGGAGAAGCCGAAGGGCGGTATTCTGGGCGGCATGGCCGAGGGTGCGCGACTTACGTTTCGCGACCACGACTTGCGCCTCATCTTTATCTCGGGCTTTTTGGGTTTCTTTGCGTTTGGCGCGTTCGATTCGCTGGAGTCGTTGTTCTACCGTGATGTACTCAACGTGGATATCGTCTGGCTGGGCTGGCTGTCCTCGGTCGTGGGCCTCACTTCCTCGGTGGGCGCGTTCATCCTGACCAAGCTTTCTGCTCGCCATGTCAACCTGCGATTGCTGCTCGGCGCGCTCATGGCCGTGGGCATTGGGTCCATGGTGTACGTGGGCACCGATATGCTGGGGGTCGCGATTATCGGTCAGGCGATTAACGGTCTGGCCTGGGGATTCCTGGAACCGCTGCAGATGATCTTGATTCAGGAGCGCGCTGACATCAAATACCTGGGGCGCATTACCGGCTTTGTGCGTTTTGGCCTGATGAGCGCCGGCGTGCTGCCGCTGCTGGCGGCTCCGTTTTTGGCGGAGGCTTTGGGTGTCCAGACGGTACTGTTTGGGGCATCGACCATTATTGCGCTGGTAGGAACGCTGTTCTTTGTCACACAAGGGAGGCGCCAGAGGCGTTAGCTATACATTCAATTCTAATTTAATACCACTCACCAGAGAATTTCGACCGTTCACCGAGGATTGGAGCAGATTGATAAGTGGTATTAAAAACACATTAGGTGTATGTCTATAATTGGTATCGAAAAGAAACGCGATGTATAGAGTTGCGTGCAGGACAGAAAGGAAAAGCCATGAAGGAAACCGAGAAGATCGAGATCATGCACTTTAGCCAGGAGGGCTACGTCGAGGACGGCAAGAACGTCTACGAGACCGGCAAGAAGATGACCGCGCTCGCCGACAAGGTCGCCGACGAGGGCTACGACGCCGTGTTCCTGATGGGCGTCGGCGGCACCTGGGACGAGCTCATGCAGCTCGAGTACCT
>JAXJLC010000358.1:0-2914 GCA_036297365.1 Collinsella sp. | reverse complement strand
GGCATGATAGCCTTCTGGCTGTACTACTGGCTGCTGTCCAAGAAGATCAACCCCATGGTGCTGATCGTGGCCACCATGGCCGTGGGCATCATCGGCGCGTTCTTCGGCGTGCTGGCGTAGGTTCCTGCGTTTTATTCTGCCCCCAAGGGAAACGGCGACCCATTGCGGTCGCCGTTTTTTATTACCGAAAGCTAGCTGGAGGTGCTTCGTGATTCGATCTGACAATCCACCCGATAATGGCGTGAGCGGGGCGATGTATCTATTTGGCACGGCGCTCTTATGGAGTTTTATCGGCATCCTCGTTCGCGCCAATTCGCAGTCAGCTCTTTTGATCGGTGCCGTTACGGCAATATTTATGGCGCTCTTTATCCTGCTCGTCGGCAGGCCCGTCCTCCGCGTCAGCCGTCTTATTGTCCTTGTGGCCGTCTGCAACTTCGTGACGGGCACCACGTTTAACTTTGCCAACCAGCTCACGACGGTCGGCAACGCGATCGTCCTGCAGTACACCTCGATGATTTTCGTTATCGTGTATCAATCGCTCGCAACTCGTACGTTGCCCTCGCCTGCAAAGATTGCCTCCGTGGTGGTTGCTTTTACGGGTATGGGACTTTTCTTTTTAGGTGATTTGAGTGCCGAGGGCATGCTCGGCAACCTGCTTGCCGTCATTTCGGGCGCCACCTTTGGGCTGTGTTTCTTTTTGAACTCTCGCCCCGATGCGTCGCCCATGGTGTCCTCGCTCATCTCCTGCGGCATCTCGATACTGCCGATCGTCTATTTTGCCGGCGACCTAGGCTCCGTAAAACCCTTTGAGTGGGGGCTTATGCTGGTGCATGGCCTTTTTTGCAGCGGCCTTGCGAGTGTGCTGTACGCCAAGGGGATTGCGCGCACTAACGCGTTTGCGGCCAACTTGGTTTGCATGAGCGAGGTCGTGCTCGCTCCCTGCTGGTCGGCGCTCCTCTTTGGCGAGGTCTTTCGCTGGAACGAGTTTTTGGGCGCGGCGATAATCGTTTTGGTGATTGTAGGCAACTTGGCATACGATGCCTTTGGCGATGGCTTTCTGGTGGCGCTTGTCCGCCATCGAAACAAAGAGCGCGCCTGATGGGATACGTCTGCCGTTTACGGTAAAAAACACCCCGCTGAGCGAGTGGTATTAAATAGTAAGAACCTGCATATCTATAATTGGTATCAAATCATTTGTGCCTGGCATGGGTGTTCGCAGCACACCAGGTACGCTTCGAGCCGTGTGATCGAACTCCTGGAATTGATATCAACAACGCGCGCGACGGGAGTGACGACGGTTCGATATTCCTTATTGGGAGGAATTATGCTTGTCCAAGCAATCCTCGTCGGCTTAGTCGGAGCGTTTGGATGTCTCGACTACCAGCTCGGCACCCTCTACGCGTTCCGCCCCATCGTCCTGTGCCCGCTCGTGGGCCTGGTGCTGGGGGACCTGCAGACTGGTCTTGCCGTTGGCGCCAGCCTGGAGCTGCTGTTCATGGGTTCGGTTTCCATCGGCGCCTACGTGCCGCCTAACGAAACCATCGGCGGCGTGCTCGCCTGCGCGTTTGCCATTCAGCTCGGTCAGGGTACCGAGACGGCCATCGCGCTCGCCATGCCTATCGCCGTCCTTTCGCTGACGATCGGCAACATTACTAGTGCCTTGTTCACCGTGTTTGTCGATATGGCAGACAGGTTCGCCCTCAAGGGAAACCTTAAAGGCATTTACGCCGTTCATTGGGGCATGGGTCTTTGGGGCTGCCTTGAGTATTTCCTGCTGTGCGGCGGCGCCTTCTATCTGGGCTCCGATGCCATCCAGGGCCTGCTCGACTTCGTCCCGTCCTTCATCATCGACGGTTGCGGCGTTGCCGCCAACATCCTGCCGGCCATGGGCTTCGCCATGCTCGGCCGCCTGGTGCTCACCAAGCAGCTCGTGCCCTTCTACTTCCTGGGCTTCCTGCTGTGCTCCTACGCCAACGTGCCCGTCCTGGGCGTCGCCCTGATCGCCATCATCATCGGCATCGACAAGTTCGACCTGCTCGGCCTGGGCGGAGCCCAGCCCCAGCTCTCCGCGGAAGGGGATGAGGACGATGACTTCTAGTCCCGAGAACAAGATCACGCGCTCCGACCTCGTCAAGAGCGCCGTCAACGTCGGCGCCCTGGGCATGGAGTTCTCCTGGACCTACTACAAGCAGATGAACATCGCCTTCTGCCTGATGGTCGCCAACATGCTCAAGAAGATCTACGCCGGCCGCCCCGACGACTACGCCGAGGCCCTGCACCGCCACTGCGCGTTCTTCAACATCACCGTCCAGTTCGCCCCGTTCGTCGGCGGCATCGCGATGGCCATGGAGGAGAAGGTCGCCCGCGGCGAGATCGAGCCCGAGAGCGTCAACGACGTCAAGGCCGCCCTCATGGGCCCGCTGTCCGGCATCGGCGACTCCATCTTCCTGTCGACGCTGCGCGTGGTCGCCGCCGCGGTGGGCATCAGCCTGTGCCAGGCCGGCAACCCCTTCGGCCCCATCGCCTTCCTGCTCATCTACAACGTCCCCGGCTTCGCGCTGCGCATCTGGGGCGCCGTCAAGGGCTACGAGCTGGGCGTGGGCTTCCTGGACGAGGCCCAGAGGACCGGCCTCATGCAGAAGATCATGACCTGCGTGGGCATCGTGGGCGTCATGGTCGTGGGCGCCATGTGCAAGGACATGTTCTGGGCCAGCATCCCGGTGGCCATCGGCTCGGGCGAGGACGCCCAGACCCTCCAGGACATCCTGGACGGCATCATGCCCGGCATGCTCGGCATGATAGCCTTCTGGCTGTACTACTGGCTGCTGTCCAAGAAGATCAACCCCATGGTGCTGATCGTGGCCACCATGGCCGTGGGCATCATCGGCGCGTTCTTCGGCGTGCTGGCGTAGGT
>JAXJLC010000357.1:0-2194 GCA_036297365.1 Collinsella sp. | reverse complement strand
TCTATACCGGTACCGAGGGCGACGACGGCGAGTACGCGCCCGAGCTCGCCGACAAGGTAGCCCTGGCCGACAAGGTCGGCACCGCTGCGTCTTTCGTCTCTACAGGCGACTGCGTGGCGGGTTTTGTCTACAGCTCCGATATCTTCCGCTACGACGGCATCGAGGAGGCCTTCGTGTGCCCCGAGGACTCGCACAAGCCCATCGTGTATCCCGGCGCTGTCGCCGATAGCTCCGAGCATGCCGACGAGGCCAAGGCGTTCATCGACTTCTGCCTGACCAACAAGAAAGCCCAGAAGATTTGGGCCAAGTACGGCTTTGAGCTTTCCGAGTAGTGCGAAAGGGCACTGTATAACGATATTCTTGAGGGCGGGCGTTCTTGCGATCGCCTGTCCTTTTTGATTGAACCGGCGTGCCTGCGCGCCGTTGCCCTGTGTTTGAGGAGTCGCCCGTGTCAAGGAAAACGATTCGCCTGCTCGCCGCGCTGGCAGCGGTTCTCTTTGCGTTTACCTCGCTGCCTGGGGCTGCCTGTGCCGAGGCTCTCTTTACCACCGCCGATGGGTGCCAGGCGACCGAGGACTCCGCGCTTATCGATGGCGTCGAGTTTGGCCTCAACGCGTTTGAGCGCAATGCCAAGGGCGCGGCACGCTCGTTTGCAGGTCAGCCCGAGGGCTATCGATTTCCCATCTACAAAAAGACGACGCTTGTGACGGTGACGACGCCTTCGAACATCGTGGTGTGGGTTGATGCACACGCCGCTAAGGACGCGGGGCTCGACATTACAAACGCCTCTGACCAAAAGGCGCTTAAGAAGATGCTCACGGGGCTCGATAAGTCTCACTCCATGGGCGGAGCGCTGCTGGAGGACTCCAGGCTTGAGTGGGTGTTTACCTCGGACAACGAACTTGTGCAGGGCGATTATCGCTATCAGTTTAAGGTGAAGGGCGAAGACGGCGATTGCTACACGGTGGTGAATGCCGCCGAGGCCGCGAACGCCGAGCTTGATCTGGGTGGCGGAGCCCTGTGGAGCGACAACGCCGCCTTAGTGCCGTATGCGAGCGTCTCGACGACGGAGCCACCTTCGCTGGCGGAGTGCGCCCAGACGTTTTTTGGCGGCATCGACTACCGTCCGTTTTGGGTTTCTATCAAAACGAGCGGCCTTGCCCTGCTGATCTCCTTTGCGCTGGGCCTGTTCGCCGCGTGGAAGACTATGGGTACCTCGAGTCGCATCAAGGGCCTGCTCGATTCGGTCTTTACGATTCCTATGGTGCTGCCACCCACGGTCTGCGGCTTTTTGCTGCTTATGCTATTTGGTCGATCGACCGGGGTGGGCCAGTGGCTTATCGCGCACGGCATCTCGATCGTCTTTACGTGGCCCGCGGCGGTCATTTCGGCCGTCGTCGTGTCGTTTCCGCTGGTTTACCGCACGGCGCTCGGAGCCTTCGAGAGTCTTGACGCGCAGATGCTCGACGCCGCGCGAACCCTGGGATGGTCCGAGCGTCGCATCTTTGCCAAGCTCATGATGCCGCTTGGCTGGCCCTCGATTGCCGCCGGCACGGTGCTCGCCTTTGCCCGCGCGATGGGCGAGTTTGGCTGCACCCTGTTCTTTGCGGGCAACTACGCCGGTATTACGCAGACCATTCCCATTGCGATTTACTTTGAGTGGATGGGCGGCAATACGTCGGTGGCCCTCTTTTGGGTCGTAGTCGTAATCGCGTTCAGCTTCCTGGTCATTCTGTTCATCAATATGTACACGGCGCATTCGCAAAAGTATCGCGAACGTGGCCTTTCCCGTGCGGAGCGTAAACAGGCCAAAGGTCTCGCCGGACAGGGCGATTCGCTCGACCCAGTCGGCGGCGATGCGCTGCGTATCGATCGCGAGGCGCTGGCCGAGCTCATGCGTGATGATGCGGCGCCGCGGGGAGGTCGATAAGCTATGTCGCTCGTTTTGGATATTAAGAAACGTTATCCCGGGTTTGTGCTCGACATGCAGCTTGAGGCCGGCGAGGAGCGCGTGGCCCTGCTGGGCGCCTCGGGTTGCGGCAAGAGCTGTACGCTGCGCTGCATCGCCGGTGTGGAGACGCCCGACGAGGGTAAGATCGTTGTCAACGGCGTGACCTTTTTTGACTCGGCGGCGGGCATCAACCTGTCGCCCCAGGAGCGAAAATGCGCCCTGCTGTTCCAAAACTATCAGCTG
>JAXJLC010000356.1:0-15118 GCA_036297365.1 Collinsella sp. | reverse complement strand
GGCATGATCGTCCACGGCGACGGCACCGGCGAGCGCACGCTCACCGACTACGCCAGCGACCTGCTGCTGGCGATGGGTGACGGCTTTGCCGCGACCGACATGCAGCCGCTCAACCGCCTGGACCGCAACACCACCGGCGTGGTGTTGTTTTCGCTCGACAAACAGACGCAGCCCGCCTTTGACCAAATGGTCATCGACCACGCCTTCGAAAAGCACTATCTGGCGCTGGCCGAGGGCAAGATCGACTGGAACGAGAAGCTCATCGACAAGCCCATCGCCCGCGACCGTCACGACAGCCGAAAGATGCGCGTCGGCGCCAGCGGCAAGCCGTCTCAAACTCGCGTGAAGGTGCTCAAACGTCTTAAGAGCCGTCGTGGCCTGCCCGCGCGCTCGTATATCGATGTCGAGTTGCTCACCGGCCGCAAGCACCAAATCCGTGTGCACCTGGCAAGCGAGCATCATCCCCTGGTTGGCGACGACCTGTACGGAACGCCGCGCCCCTGCGGCCTGATGCTCCACGCCCACAGCGTGTCCTTCACGCATCCCGTAACCGGCGAGCACATCCACATCGAAGCCCCCTGCCCCTGGGAGCCCTAAAACCTGCCGAAAAGGGACAGGTTTATTTTGGCAGGTTTTATCTGGACAAACGTCAAAACCACCACAAAGGTTCCTGCCCCTTCGCGGTGGTTTTGGCCTTAGCCCGTCCCCTGCTGCTAGACCGTGATGACGTTGTCCATTGCCCGGTACTTGGCGGGGACCTCGCCCGCGGTAATAATCGTTGCGTCGCGGAAGTCCGCGAACTTGACGGGCGCCACCATGCCGAATTTGCTGGCGTCTGAGATTACGAAGCGTTTGGCGGTATGGCGCATCGAGATACGCTTGACTTGCGCTTCCTCGATATCCGGTGTGGTGAGACCTTGCTCGACGGCGATGCCATTGGAACCCCAAAAGCCGCAGTTGAAGTTATAGCGGTCCAGGGTTGCCAAGGCGTCGGGACCGACGAGCGCCTCGGTCTCGGGCTTGAGCTCGCCGCTCAGCACCACGGTGCGCATGCCGCGCAGAGCGAGATGCTGAGCATGGAGCACGGAGTCGGTCACATAGGTGACGCCCTCAAGGCGCGGAAGATGCTCGATGAGCCTAAGCGTCGTCGAACCTGAATCGATGTACACAAAGCTCTCGGGCTCCACCAGGGCCGCGGCACGGGCGCAGATGCGCTCCTTGTCATCGTTATGGAGATCACTGCGCTCGCTGATCGTCAGGTCGCGCGTCACGTGCGCGCGCTCCAGACTTGTCGCACCTCCGTGCACCTTGGCGATACGGTGTGCTCGGTCGAGCGTCTGCAGGTCGCGCCGAATAGTAGACGCCGTCACGCCCAGGGCCTCAGCAAGCTCCGGCACGGTAACCGAGCCGGTCTGCTGCACCATCGACACGATCTCGTTGAGCCTATCTTCCGCAAGCATCGCTTACTCCTCCTCGGGGTACACGACTCCCCAATCGGCGCGGAGCTTGGTCATCAGCTCCATAACATCGGAAGCATAGCCCAGAAGCTCGCGCTTAGAATCATCGCCGGCAACGGCCTTCTCCAGGTCGGCCATCTCGTAGCACAGTGCGTAGGCCTCGGTGCCAGTGTGGACCTCCTCGCGGTGACCGTCTGCAGTCCACACGATGGTCGCATGGTCGGCACGCGGATACTCGTTGACCTCGATATAACACTTGTCAAAGCTGATAACCGAGCGCTTTGGCTGCTTGGAGTGGAGCGTAAGGCTCACGACACCCAGCTGCTGCTCGGCATTGCGGCAGACGATGCCGCCTGCAACGTCCACGCCGGTCTCGCAGGTGTTACCCAGAGACACGACCTCGACGGGCTGGCTCGCCATAAACAGGCGCATGACGGACAGGGCGTATACGCCAATATCGAGCATGGCACCGCCGGCGAGGTTGCGATTGTAGAAACGGTTGGTCAGGTCGCCGTACTCCTTGTAGCTACCAAAGTTGAGCTGAGCGAGGTTCATGCGGCCAAACTCGCCGGCATCCATGCGGCGGCGCAGCTCTTGATACAAGGGCATGTGGAGCACCGTGGTAGCGTCCATAAGGACCACGTTGTGTTCGGCGGCAATGGCGCGGGCCTCATCGAGCTCGGCGGAGTTGAGCGTGATGGCCTTCTCGCAGAGAACGTGCTTGCCGGCCGCCAGGGCGGCGCGCAGATAGGTGATATGGGTGTTGTGCGGGGTGGTGATGTAGACGGCGTCGATGTCAGGATCGGCGTAGAGATCCTCAACCGTGTCATAGACCTTCTCAACGCCATACTGTTCTGCAAAAGCCTGAGCCTTGGACAACGTGCGGTTGGCAACGCCCGCGAGCTTTCGGCCGGCAAGGGCAAGGGACTGAGCCATCTGGTTGGCAATAACGCCGCAACCGATCACAGCCCAACGGAGCTCGGGAGCCGTAAAGATGTCGTTAGGGAACGGCTTGTCCTGGACCGAAGCAAATGCTGCTTTGGCGGCTGCCGCGGCGTCGAGTGGAGCCTGCTTGGAATCTGCCATTATGTGTCTCCTGTGTCATAGAACGTCTTGCATTTCTGACAGCTCTATATTCGCACAAACACGCGCGTCTGTGCGCGTTTTTGCGTATCTCACCGCTAAACGGTCATTATTGCCCCGTAAACGGCGCATATATACGCATAGGTGCGTAATTAAACGCAATCTAACGCGCATAAACGCGCACACAAGCAATTTATACAGCACGACCCGCTCATTTATGCTTACCCAGTTAGGGTACTCATTTAAGTCTGTCCCAAATGAGTGGGGATAGAAAAAGGCCCGGGTGCCGTGGCATCCGGGCCTTTGGTAGCAACTTAACTGTTGCGGGCAGCTTAGAACTTGTGGCCGCACTTCTTGCAGACGCGCAGCTTGTTCTTGCCGTCCTTCTCGTGACCGACGCGGGTAACCTTACCGCACTCGGGGCAAACGAGATTAACGTTGGAGGCGTCGATGGGAGCCTCCTGCGAAACGATGCCGCCCTGCTGGTTGGCAGCGTTGGGCTTGACGGCCTTCTTGACGACCGAAACGCCCTCGACAACGACCTTGTTCTCGGCGGGGAGAGCACGCAGGACAACGCCCTGCTTGCCGCGATCCTTACCAGAGAGAACCTGGACCTTATCGCCCTTCTTGATATACATATATCTCCCCTAACTACAGGGTCTCGGGAGCGAGCGAGACGATCTTCATGTACTTCTTGTCACGAAGCTCGCGAGCGACGGGCCCGAAGATACGGGTGCCGACGGGCGAACCATCGTTGTTGATGACAACGCAGGCGTTCTCATCAAAGCGAATGTAGGAGCCATCCTTGCGGCGGATCTCCTTAACGGTGCGAACGACGACGCAACGGACAACGTCCTTCTTCTTGACGTTGGCGCCAGGGGTAGCCTCCTGGACAGCACCGATGAACACATCGCCGATGCCTGCATAACGACGCTTGGAACCGCCAAGCACCTTGATGCAGCGAATCTTGCGAGCGCCGGAGTTGTCGGCGACGTTCAGCATGGTTTGCATCTGAATCATGGTAGATGTTCCTCCGAACTAAGAACCGAAGAGAGGTGCGCAGCCTTTATACGGCCCGTGGTATGCAAGCCAGGCATACGCACATCTTCGGAAACGTACAAGTCGTAAGAGCGACTGCTTATTTAGCGCGCTCGACGACCTCGATGAGGCGCCAGCGCTTCATCTTGGACATAGGACGGGTCTCCATAACGCGGACGGTATCGCCCACGCCAGCCGTGCACTCCTCGTCGTGAGCGTGCAGCTTCTTGGAGCTGGTCATCATCTTGCCGTACTTGGGGTGACGCTTGCGCTCGGTGATGGTGACAACGATGGTCTTGGCACCGGAGACGGAGGTAACGACACCCGTACGGACCTTACGCGAGTTACGCGAATCAGTCATGTTCTCTCCTTAGGTCCTACTCGGCGACAGCGGACTTCTCCGCTGCGATCTCACGGGCGCGCTGCTCCGTGAGGACGCGAGCGATGTCCTTCTTCACGGTGTTGACGCGAGCGGTGTTGTCCAGCTGGCTGGTGGCCATCTGGAAACGAAGGTTAAAGAGCTCGGCGCGCATTTCCTTCAGCTTCTCAACGAGCTGAGCGTCCGAGAGCTCACGAATCTCTGCGGGCTTCATTAGTTCTCCTCCTTGGCGGCGGCGGCGTCCTCAGCAGCCCACTTGGCCTCGAGAGCGGCCTCCTCAGCCATCTCCTTCTCGATGCGCTGCTCGGCGTTCTTGGCAGCAACAATCTTGGTCTTGATGGGAAGCTTGTGCTGTGCAAGACGCAGAGCCTCGCGAGCGACCTCCTCGGGCACGCCCTTGACCTCGAACATGATGCGGCCGGGCTTGACGACGGCCACCCACTCCTCGGGGTTACCCTTACCAGAACCCATGCGAGTCTCGGCAGGCTTCTTGGTGATGGGCTTATCGGGGAAGATCGTGATGTAGACACGACCGCCACGCTTCATGTAGCGGGTCATGGCAATACGAGCGGCCTCGATCTGACGGTTGGTGATCCAATGGGCCTCGAGAGCCTGGATACCAAACTCGCCGAAATGCAGCTCGGTATTACCCTTGGCCTGGCCCTTCATGGAGCCACGCTGCACCTTGCGGTGAAGAATACGCTTAGGGGCAAGCACTACTGACCCCTCCTCTCGGAGTTACGACGACGAGGACGGGAAGAGCCCTCGAGTGCAGGGTTGGGAACGGGCTGACCCGGGAGCTTCTCGCCCAGGTAGATCCAGACCTTCACGCCGCAGGCACCCATGGTGGTGCTGGCGACAGCCGTGCCGTAGTCGATCTTGGCACGGAGGGTGTGCAGAGGCACGCGACCCTCGCGGTACCACTCACGACGGCCCATCTCGGCACCGCCGAGACGACCGGAGCACTGGATACGGATGCCCTTGGCGCCGGCCTTGCGGGCGGACTGGACAGCCTTGCGCATAGCGCGACGGAAGGCAACGCGGCCCTCGAGCTGCTCGGCGATGGACTGAGCAACGAGGTTGGCGTCGAGCTCGGGGCGCTTGATCTCGACAACGTCGACGGAGAGCTGGCCCTTGGAGACGCCAGCGACCTTCTCGAGCTCGGTGCGGAGGGTATCGATCTCGGCACCCTTCTTACCGATGACAACGCCGGGGCGAGCGGTGAGGATGATGACCTTCACCTTGTCGCCAGCGCGCTCGATCTCGACGCGGGAGACAGCTGCGCGGGAAAGACGCTTCTCGAGGTACTTGCGGATCTCGAGATCGTTACCGAGGGTCTTAGCGTAATCCTTCTCTGCGAACCAGCGGGAGCGCCAGTTCTCGGTGATGCCAAGACGGAAGCCGGTGGGGTAGACTTTCTGACCCATACAGCTTTACGCCTCCTTTCGAGGAGCAACGACGACGGTGATGTGGGAAGTACGCTTCAGAATGCGAGAAGCGGAACCCTTGGCGCGGGGACGGATGCGCTTAAGCGTCGGACCCTCGTCAACATAGGCAGCGGCGACAACCAGGTTGTCGGCACGCAGACCGTTGTTGTTCTCGGCGTTCGCAACGGCGGAACGGAGAACCTTCTCGACATCCACGGCGACGGCGCGGTCGCAGAAGTGGAGGATGTCGAAGGCCTGAGCGACAGGCTTGCGGCGGATCAGATCGACCACCAGGCGGGCCTTGCTGGGGGAAACACGCACGTACTTAGCGACGGCGCGAACCTCGGTGGCCTCAGTTTCAATAGACTTAGTTGCCATTTACGGTTAACCCCCTATTTGGCCTTGTGGCCACGGAACGTACGAGTCGGCGCGAACTCGCCGAGCTTGTGACCAACCATGGACTCGGTAACATACACGGGCACATGCTTGCGGCCGTCGTGGACGGCGATGGTGTGACCAACCATCTCGGGGAAGATGGTGGACGCGCGGGACCAGGTCTTCACGACGTCCTTCTTGCCAGCCTCGTTCATCGCGGTGATACGCGAGAGAAGGCGAGTCTCCACGAACGGGCCCTTTTTGAGACTTCTGCTCATAAGTGCTTTCTCCTAAAACTCGGTATCCGAAATTACTTCTTACGGCGACGAATGATGTGCTGGTTCGAGACCTTCTTCTTCTTGCGCGTACGAAGGCCCTTCGTCGGCTTACCCCAGGGGGTAACGGAGGGACGACCAGAGGTGTGGTTCTTGCCCTCGCCACCGCCGTGCGGGTGGTCGACAGGGTTCATGACGGTACCGCGGACGGTCGGGCGCACGTTCATGTGACGCTTACGGCCGGCCTTGCCGATGACGATGTTGGAGTGATCGGCGTTGCCGACCTCACCGACGGTGGCGCGGCAGGTAACGAGGATGCGGCGCATCTCGGAGGAAGGCATACGGACGATAGCGTACTTGCCCTCCTTACCCATCAGCTGGCAGGAGTTACCGGCGGAACGGGCGATAGCAGCGCCCTTGCCCGGCTGGAACTCGACGGCGTGGATGAGCGTACCGACGGGGATGTCGGCGAGGGGCAGAGCGTTGCCCGGCTTGATGTCGGCGTCAGAACCGGACATGATGGTCTGACCGACCTCGAGGCCCTTGGGGGCCAGGATGTAGCGCTTCTCACCGTCAGCGTAGTGCAGCAGAGCGATGCGAGCGGAACGGTTCGGATCGTACTCGATCGTGGCAACCTTGGCGGGCACGCCGTCCTTGTTGCGCTTGAAGTCGATCACGCGGTAACGACGCTTCACGCCGCCGCCCTGGTGGCGGGTGGTGATGCGGCCGTTGTTGTTACGACCGGCCTTCTTGGGCAGGGGCTCGAGAAGAGACTTCTCGGGCTTGGTGCAGGTGATCTCGGAGAAGTCGGAGATCGTCTGCCAACGCCTACCAGCGGAGGTCGGCTTAAGGTGCTTTACAGCCATTACAATCCCTTTCAATAGGAATCCGTTAGCCATCGCAGACAGGGATTCGAGGTTCTGCCTCGGGTGCGATGACACCGGACGTATACACGGTTCCGGGCGTGTCCATTTTATACGCCCAAAACCTTGAGCTCTCGCCTCCCCTATTTGGGAGGCATGAGCTCACTCAACAGCAGCGAGTCTTAGGCCTGATTGCCAAAGACCTCGATGGTGTCGCCCTCGGCCAGCGTGACGATGGCCTTCTTCCAAGAACGGGTCTTGCCGGCGACATAGCGCACGCGCTTGGTCTTGGGCTTGACCGTCAGGGTGTTCACGCGAACGACCTTGACGCCGAAGATCTCCTCGACAGCGTCCTTGATCTGATACTTGTTAGCATCCTTGGCGACCTCGAACGTGTACTTGTTCTGCTCCATGCCGGAGAAGGAACGCTCGGACACGATCGGACGGATGATGATCTCGTGGGCGGTCATTTATGCAAGCACCTCCCCGAAGTGAGCGGCGATGTCGGCGGGCATCAGCACGGCGTTGTTGTTGACGAGATCGTAGGTGTTGGCCTCGTCGGCAGTGATGATGAACGTCTTGGGAATGTTGAGGAACGACAGGTAGGCGTTGACGTCCTCATCGCGAACGATGATGGTCAGACGCTTGCCCTCAAGGCCGAGAGCCTTGAGCATGGCAACGGCAGCCTTGGTGGAAGGCTTCTCGAAGCCGTAGTCGTCGACGAGCACGAGCTCGCCATCGGCCAGCTTGGCGGACAGCGCGGAGCGCATAGCCAGCTTGACCTCCTTGTTGTTCATACGCTTAGCATAGGAACGGGGCTTGGGGGCGAAGACAACGCCACCGTGACGCCACTGGGCAGCACGGATGGAACCCTGGCGGGCACGGCCGGTGCCCTTCTGACGCCAAGGCTTCTTGCCGCCACCGGAAACCTCAGAGCGGCCCTTAGCGGACTGGGTGCCCTGACGCCAAGAGGCCATCTGGCACTTGACGATGTGGTGCATAACGTGGATGTTCGGCTCGATGCCGTACACCTCAGCGGCGAGCTCGGCCTCGGCGACCTTCTTGCCCTCGCTGTTCTTTACTTCAAACTTTGCCATTTAAGTGTTCTCCTTGGTATGACGCTGGGCTAAATGGGCTGGGCCCTTAGGCCATACGGATGGCGACGAGACCATTCTTGGCACCCGGGACAGCGCCCTTGACCAAGATGAGGTTCTGCTCGGCATCGATGCGGACAACGGAAAGGTTCTTGACGGTAACGCGCTCGTTACCCATGTGACCGGCCATCTTGACGCCCTTGAGGACGCGCGCAGGATAGGCGCACTGACCGATAGAACCGGGGTGACGCTGGAAGTGAGAACCATGCGTCATAGGACCGCGGCGCTGACCCCAGCGCTTGATGCGACCCTGGAAGCCCTTACCCTTGGAGGTACCGATGACGTCGACCCTCTCGACATCAGCGAAATCAGCGACGGTGACGACCTCGCCGACCTTGTGCTCCTCGCCGTTCTCGACGCGGACCTCACGAAGGAAGCGGACAGGCTCGACGCCAGCCTTGGCGAAGTGACCAGCCATGGGCTTGTTCACGTTCTTGGTCTTGATGTCGCCGAAACCGATCTGGACGGCGTCATAGCCGTCGGTTGCCTGAGTTTTAACCTGCGAGACAGCGCAGGGGCCAGCCTGGATGACCGTGACGGGAACGACGTTGTCGTCCTCGTCCCAAACCTGGGTCATGCCAATCTTGCGGCCGAGAATCATGCTGATCAAGATATGATCCCAACTCTCGCGTGGTCTTGGGACAATGCGTACACCACCGAGCGTACGCCCCTAGAGGACCACTACTTACACGACGTGCTCCCCAGCCTTGTATTTCGCCCGGACTACCTGACAACCCTATTAAGCAGGCATTTTGTCCAGCCAGAATACTCCCCTGGTTACACACAGCTGTTTAGTATACACGGCTGCGGGCGTATCCATCGAGATTCATATTTCACTCACATTGTTTACGCAGGTAAAGTGCGTGGCACGTTCCCAGTGTGCGGCGGAGGGGGCGGGCCTGAGACATATTAAGGTTGCTGCTCTACAGTCCTGCTCACGACGGAGAGCACATTAAGTGCTCTCCTGTTCGTGCGGAACTCGCGACAACCTTAATATGTCTCAGGCCCGCCCCCTCCGCCGCACACTGGGAACGCCACGTTGATGTCTGCTTAACTCTGCTCGCTCAGGCTAATGACTTTGTTGAGGGTCCACAATTTGTTGCAAGGTGAACTTGCATTGGGGCGTATCGTCCTCTTCTCGCGCATCGTCAAAACCGAAGATCATGATGGCGCAGTTGGGGAGTTTTGTTGGGAGCTCAAAGCCCTCTGGGGCTGCGGCCTTGATAAATTGGCGGCTGGCGCTGCCGTGGCTTACTGCTAGGAGGGTTTCGATGCCCTCGGAGCCCATGAGATTGGTGAGGGCGCCTACCATGCGTTCTTGCAGTGCGCGGCTTCCTTCTCCTCCGAAGGGGACCAGGTCCTCGCCCGGATCCCAAACGTCGGTGGGCAGGGCGTCGTGGGGGCCTTCTTCGAAGGTGCCGTAGCTGCGCTCGATAATGCCTTCACAGGGCTCGACTGCGGCGTCCGGACCGAGGAGTTCGCATGCGACAAGACTTGCCGTGTCCATGGCTCGGCCTAAGGGTGATGAGACCACCTTGTCGGGAACGACGTTGTGGGCTTTGAGCCATGCGGCTGCCACCCGCGCCTGCTGACGGCCTAAGTCGGTGAGCGGTGAATCGCAGCGGCCCTGGACCAGCTTTTTGACGTTGAACTCCGTCTGACCGTGGCGGAGTAGATACAGCTTCTTCATGCTCTCCCCTTCTGCATAACCTGCTTTGCCGGCATAGCCTTACTCGTGGGTATGCCCTACGTAGTCTTCGTCGATCGTAATCTTGGCAATCGACTTGGGATATTCCGATTCGACCCGTTGTGTCAGCGCGTGCTTTACGTCTTCGGCACTCATCTGCAGATCCGAGGGACGCACGCAGTCAAAGATCACGTTGGTGTGCGTAGGACCCGGCACGCAGCGCAGGTCATGAATCGAGAGGCGGCTATCGATCTCCTGGGCCATGGCGTGAATGCGCAAGCGCATGCTCGCCAGCTTGGGGTCATCGGTCACGATGGGATCGTAGTGAAGCGTAACGATCATGCCGTCTTCGTCCCTAAACGACTGCTCGATGTTATCGAGCGTGTCGTGACTTTCCAACGGGCTGTCCTCGGCCGCCATCTCGGCATGCGCACTTGCAAACTTCCTGCCCGGGCCGTAGTCGTGAACCATCAAATCGTGAACTCCCAAAACGCCGGGATAGCTCATGATCTTGTCTCGAATGTGCTTGACCAGCTTAGGATCGGGCGACTGACCCAAAAGCGGGCTCACCGTATCTTGAATAAGTTCAAAGCCGCTCCAGCCAATATAGGCGCCAACGGCAAGGCCAACCCATGCGTCAAGATTGATGTGCGTCACCTGCGAAACAATTGCGCACGCCAACACGGCGCCTGTGGCAAGGACATCGTTCTTGGAATCCTGCGCGGTCGCATGCAGCGTCTCGGACTCAATGCGATCGCCGAGCTTTTGGTTGAGGGCCGCCATCCACAGCTTTACAACCATCGAAAGTGCCAGGACTGCCACCAGGGCAAGCGAGAACTCGACAGGCTCCGGGTTGACAATACGCTCCACCGAGGACTTCACCAGTTCGATGCCAATAAGCAGCACGAGCGCCGCCACGACCAAACCCGAGAGATACTCGTAGCGACCGTGGCCGTAAGGATGCTCGGGGTCGGCCGGCTTGCTCGCCAGCTTAAAGCCCAGCACGCTCACGATATTCGAGCTTGCATCGGACAGGTTGTTCATGGCATCCGCCACAATCGAAACCGATCCCGACAGCACGCCAATTACGCCCTTCGCAGCGCATAGTGCCACATTGGCGAGAATACACACCACGCCCGTCAACGTGCCCACGCGCGCACGGTCGCCCTGCGCACGCTTAACAATCCACTCGACCATCTACATCCGCCCCCACGGTACTACCTATATATCTATTGCTCAAACGGATTGTAGTGTAGCCACTTTGTCCCCCAGATACAAAAAAGGCCGCAACCCACACGGGCCACGGCCTTGGAATATGGCAAAGGAATCGTCCTTGTGTCGCACAGGTTTACGCGCTTACTTCGGCCACGCTCTTCGAGGTTTCGGGTGAATCGGCTCCGTCCCCCGTCGTCTGTCCCTTCGCCGGCACCACGCCAAAGCAGTAGCTCAGCGCCGCAGACACCGCAAATGCCACACCGCCGGCAGCGCAGCACCACAGCAGGTTCGAGATGCCGCCCGTGGCAAAGCCAATGACCATAAGGACATTCGTCATGCCGATGGTATAGGCCGTAACGTGGCCCACGGCCGCAACAAGGCCTCCGACGGCGCCGCCAATGGCCATGCACGTCAGGCACCTGCCATATTTAAAGCCGCAACCGTACAGCGCCGGCTCGCTTACGCCGCCAAGAACACCCGAGATTGAGTAGCCCAGCATGAGCGCCTTCTCGTCCTTATCCGCAACGCGGAGCGACGCGCCAAAAGGCATGCCCCAAACGGCGAACGTCGCCATCGTCGCGGCAATCAGGATGCACGAATCCGTTCCCACACTCATAAACTGCGCGTACGCAAGCGATAGAACGACGTTGCTGACGCCCGCTATCTTTAGGAACTCCCAGCCCGCGGCAAGCCCCATGAGCGTGAGCAGCGACACGATGCCACCGGAATTGCCAAGCATAAACATAAGCTGGCCCAACAGCATGCCCAGATAGCTGCCCGCCGGTGCCGTAATACACAGCGAAACCGGAACCATGACGAGCATGGTCGCAAACGGAACAAACGAAAACGCCACGGCCTTAGGGATAACGCGCTTAAAGAAACACTCCACTCGCCATAGCACGGGCATCGAAATGAGAACCGGAATAACAGTCGTCGTGTAATCGTTGACCGGCGCAGGAAGCAGACCATACACGGAAGTCATCGATGCCCCCGTCGTCGATGCGGCATCGACAAGCTTGAGTAAATCGGGTGCAATCAATACGCCGCCCAGCATCATGCCCAGCTGCTCCGAGCAACCGAGCTGGCGGGCGGCCGCCCAACCAAGATAAATGGGCAAAAAGTAGTAGCCGGCGTTATAGAGCCAACTGTAGAACAGGCGATAGATATCGGAATCGGCAGACCACAGGCCCAGCATGCCTTCGCCCATAATGACAGCGACGGTGCGGAACAACGCCGCGCAGACAATAAACGGCAGCGCCGACATCATGCTTTTGGACAGATAGTCCACCACGGCCATGGCGTTTGATGAAACCGACGTTGTAAACGAGGTGTTAGAAACTTGTAGCATGGAACGCCTTTCCCAATATGACATGCGAGCTGTCCCTTTGTCACATCGTGCGGTATCGACCGATTGCGCGGTACTTTTCGTAGCGGAGGTTTGTGAGGGTCGCGTCGTCGAGCTGCCCAAGCGTATCGAAGGCATCAAATGCCGAGGACATGACGGCACCGGCGATCTCCTCATGCGACAGGCCCTTATCGTCAACAATGCCGTCGATGATGCCGAGCGCCAGCAGATCGGGGGCCGTGAGCTTAAGCGCCTCGGCGGCCTCATCCGCACGCTCGGTATCCTTCCACAGGATCGACGCACAGGCCTCGGGGCTCACGACTGAATAGGCCGAGCTCGAGAGCATCAGGATGCGGTCGGCCACGGACAGCGCCAGCGCGCCACCAGAGCCGCCCTCGCCTGTCACCACCGAGACAATCGGTGTCTTAAGGCCGCTCATCTCCATGAGATTCTGAGCAATCGCCTCGCCCTGGCCGCGCTCCTCGGCACCGATGCCGCAAAACGCGCCCGAAGTATCGACCAGGCACAGAACCGGTCGACCAAACTTTTCGGCCTGGCGCATAAGGCGACGCGCTTTGCGGTAGCCCTCGGGATGTGCCATGCCAAAGTTGCGACGCATGCGCTCTTTGGTCGTGGTGCCGCGCTCGATGGCGATGACCGTTACGGGGCGCCCGTCTTTCCAGCCAATGCCAGCCACCACAGCGGCGTCGTCGCCAAAGTAGCGGTCGCCGTGCAGCTCCACAAATCCATCCAGGCCCAGCGAGATCATCTCGCCTGCCGTGGCGCGATCTGCCGAGCGGGTCTGCTTGACAATCTCGAGCGCGGTTTTTGGTGCGGCCGAGCGCTTGAACAAATGTCCCAGCTTTTTGCCGCGGCGGCCCGTATGCACAATCTCGTGCGGTGCCCCCAGGCCGGGCGCGTGCCCTTCGTGCAGCGCCAGCAGCTCGCCTACCGTGAGCGCAACCTCGCCACGCGGTTCAACGGCATCGCAAAAGCCGTGCTCCAGCAAAAACTCGGAGCGCTGGAATCCCTTGGGCAGGCGCTTGTGCATGTTCTGCTCGATCACGCGCGGGCCGGCAAATGCCGTCAGGGCATCGGGCTCGGCCAGGATAATATCGCCCTCCATGGCAAAGCTCGCGGTTACGCCTCCGGTCGTGGGGTCAGTGAGCACCGTGATATACAGGCCGCCCGCCTCGCTATGGCGCCTAACCGCCGCAGAGATTTTGGCCATCTGCATGAGCGAGGTCACGCCCTCCTGCATGCGGGCGCCACCCGATACGGTAAAGCCAACGACCGGCAGTCCCAGCTCGGTCGCACGCTCAAATGTGCGGCAGATCTTCTCGCCCACCACGGAACCCATCGAGCCCATCATAAAGTTGGCGTCCATAAAGAAGAGCGCCGTATCGCAACCGCAGATTTTGCCCTTGCCGCACACAACGGCATCGCGCTCGCCCGAACGTTCGCTCACGCTCTTGAGCTTGTCGGCATAGCCGGGAAACGAAAGGAAGTCCTCCGGCGCCAGACTGGCATCCCATTCCTCAAACGTGCCCTCGTCAATCGTCATGCGCATGCGGTCGCGCCCGCTCACGCGAAAGTGTTTGCCGCAACGAGGGCAGACCTCGAGGTTGTCGTGCAGGCGCGCCTCATCGATCACACGGCGGCACTCCGGGCACTTGATAAACACGTGGCGCGCGGGAAACTCGGCGCACGACTCGGTCATCGGTCCCTCGAGGACGTTGACCGTCTTCGCTTTTCTATTCATCAGCATAGAGATGCCCCATCAGATCGGTGTGATACATGCCCGACAAGAACTCGTCGTTTGCCAGCACGTCGAGCTGAAGCTCGCTGTTTTCGCTCACGCCCTCAATCACGAGCTCGCCCAGGGCCGAGCGCATCTTGCGAATGGCGCCGTCACGCGTGGGCGCACACACGATGAGCTTGCCGAGCATGGAGTCGTAGTACGGCGGAACTTTCGCACCGGCAAACATGGCGGAATCCCAGCGCACGCGCGGACCACCCGGCACACGCAACGCGGTGACCGTTCCGCATGACGGCAGAAAATCCGGCGTTTCGGCATTGATGCGGCACTCCATGGCGTGGTTGCGGACCGGCATGTCCTCCTGCTCAAAGGGCAGAGGCTGGCCGGCTGCCACGCGCAGCTGCCACTTGACCAAGTCGGTATCGGTCACAAACTCCGTAACCGGATGCTCCACCTGCAAGCGCGTGTTCATTTCCATAAAGTAGAAATTGCCGTCGTCCGAATACAGGAACTCGATGGTACCGGCTCCTTCGTAGCCGACGGCACGAGCCAGGTCACGCGCTGCCTTGTGCATGCGAGCACGAATGTCGTCGTGTCCGTCGAGGCACGGCGCGGGGCTCTCCTCGATTAGCTTTTGGTTGCGCCGCTGCACCGAGCACTCGCGCTCGCCGAGCGAAAACACATGGCCCTGCTTATCGGCCATAATCTGTACCTCAACGTGATGCGCCGGCGCGACGAACTTCTCCATGTAGCACTCGCCGTCGCCAAAAACGGCCTCGCCCTCGGCGCGTGCTTCAATAAAGGCCTTTGCCGCATCTTCCACGCGCTCGACCTTACGAATACCGCGACCGCCGCCGCCCGCACGCGCCTTAATAAGCACGGGGCAGCCAATGCGCTCAGCCTCGGCCGTTGCCTCCTCGGGACTTTTGAGCAAATCGCAGCCCGGCACGATGGGCACGCCCGCCGCGGCAGCCGTTCGACGTGCGGCGTCCTTGTCGCCCATGCTGTCGATCACCTTGGCCGAAGGACCAACAAACGCCAGGCCATACTTGTCGCAGTCG
>JAXJLC010000355.1:0-1823 GCA_036297365.1 Collinsella sp. | reverse complement strand
CCGTTGTTGGTGTTCTCGGTCGTACCGGCGGTGTCGTTGCTTACCGTGGCCTTTTCGGCGGTGCTGGCATTAATGCCAGCCTGAAGCGCGGCGTTGGCCTCGGCCTCGGCAGCAAGCTCGGCCTGCAGCTGTGAATCCAGGGAGTTCACGACACTCTGGGCCTCAGCCTGCTGGGCATTGAGCTCGTCGACCTTCTTCTGCGTCGCGGCGACGTTCTTTTCCTGCTCGGTCTGCTTATCGGTGAGCTGCTGCTTAAGGTCCTTGACCTCCTGAATGGTCTGGGCCTGCTTGTCAGAAACCTTGCCGTAGTAGAACAAACGGTTGAGCATGTCGCCCAGATCGTCGACGCCCGTCAGAACCTGAAGGAGACTCAGACCGCCGGTCTTGTACTCACCGGCAACGTAGCTCGAAAGCTTTGCCTGGCCCTCGGCGATCTCTTGCTGCTTTTGCGTGATCTCGCCTGCAGTCTGATCAAGCTCCTGCGTCTGTGCGGAGAGTTCATCATGAATTTGCTGGGTTTGGGTGCCAATCTGCTCGAGCTTGGTACGAGCAGCGGCAAGGTCGGATGCGGTATCGGCGTAGGCCGGAGCCACGAGGCCCAGGCCCAAAACACAAGCGAGGGTTGCCGTAGCAGCGCAGCGTGCCATGTTTCTGTGCGTGTTTGCTGTGCGCATGTAGCTTCCTTTCCGGTATCTAAGGGTAGCGGCTAGTCCACCGTTACCAGGCTAAAGAGCTCAACGTCCTCGTTAGAAGGCGTGAGCTTCTTGCGCGGGTTGAGAAACGCAAGCTCAAGGATACAACCGTAACCTACAAGCTTTGCGCCCATATCTCGCACCAGTTTACCTGTTGCCTCGACGGTTCCGCCCGTCGCGACCAAGTCGTCTAGAATCAACACGGTATCTTTAGAGCTGATAGCATCGGCGTGGATCTCGATAGAATCCGATCCATACTCGAGCTCGTAGCTCTCGCTCACCGTCTTGCGCGGCAGTTTACCCGGCTTACGAGCGGGAACAAAGCCGGCGCCCAGGGCAACGGCTACGGGCACACCGACCATAAAGCCGCGGGCCTCGGGGCCGACGACTTTGGTAATGCCCATGCCAGCAAAATGCTCGGCCAGGGCATTCACCATGGCCTTCAGAGCCTCGGGATTGCCAAAGAGCGGCGTGATGTCCTTAAATACGACTCCGGGTTCGGGATAGTCGGGGATGTCGACGATATGAGATTCGAAGTCGTACACTGTGTGACCTTTCATGGATTGCCGGGTGGGCGGCGTTTATTTACCCGCGTTAGCAGACGAGCTGTGCGAGGGGACGACGACCTTGGACGGCTGCACGAGCGACTCGTCGTGCGCGGCAACCGCGGGGACGCTTGCCCCATCGCTTTTAGCCTTGGTGGATTCGGAACGCGCGATCTCCTCATCGAGAGCATCGATGTCAGCGTCCTCGACCACGGCGTTGAGCGACTCAAAGACACGGTTCTTAAGGAGCGCGGTGTGCACACCCTCGGTGAGGTCATGCAACTTTTTAAAAGCGCGCTCGAGCTTGGCGTCGCGCTCGTCATCGGAGGTATCCATTCCGAGCATGCTCACGAGCACCTGCTCAAACATGGAGGACTCGCGGTTGGCGGAAGACACGTACTGACGCAGGTTGCGCGGCTCGATATGGAAGCGTGACAGCTCGGAGCAGTAGCGGATGATCGGGAAATCTCGGCCATCGACGAGCTCACGATTCTGCGGACTCTTGATGATGCGAATGAGGTCGTTCTCAGCGAGCGAGCGGATAAACGAAATCTCGACGCCCAGCATATCGGGAATGGTCTCGATG
>JAXJLC010000354.1:0-3839 GCA_036297365.1 Collinsella sp. | reverse complement strand
CGCCAAAGGCGAGGTCGAAGATGCAGCTGGAGCACACGATAGGCACCTGCGTGGGACCGACGGGCAAGCCGATGCCGCGGCTCTCAAGCTCGCGGGCGACGCCGCTTGCGGCTTCGAGGCCAAAGGCCGATCCGCCCGAAAGGCAGACGGCGTGGACCTTATCGACGGTGTTTTCGGGGCGCAGCAGGTCGGTCTCGCGCGAAGCGGGAGCGCCACCGCGTACGTCAACGCCACCGGTGGCACCCTCGGGCGCCACGATTACGGTGCAGCCGGTGCCAGCCTCCTCGTCCGTATAGTTGCCAAAGCAAAAGCCATCGACGTTGCAGACATCGATGGCTTCGAGCAGTGTGTCCATATTTTCTCCTATCGGTTTTCCGCCGGGCCTTATGCCCGGTCGGGATCCGTACGGTACGGCAAAATTGTAGGCGCTGGGGGATACCCAGCGCCAGATGCAATTACGAGAGTTTTTGAATCGCGCGTGCGACGCGGGCGATGGGCAAGCCCACCACGTTGTAGAAGTCGCCCGAAATGTCATGCACGAGCATGCGGCCGCCTGTGCCCTGGATGCCGTAGGCTCCGGCCTTGTCCATGGGTTCGCCGGAGGCGACATAGCGCTCAATCTGCTCTTCGGTAAGCTCATAGAACGTCACGTCGGTCACATCGACAAACGACAGGCTCTCGGCGGCATGCGGAGCTGTAGCGTCGCCGGCTTTAACGATGCAGACGCCGGTCGCCACCTGGTGCGTGCGGCCCGAAAGCTCGCGGAGCATGGTGCGCGCCTCGTCCTCGTTTGCCGGCTTACCCAAAATCATGCCATCGAAGGTGACGATGGTATCGGCCGCGACGGTCAGTTCGTTGGGCTCGGCATGCTCGGCGGCGATGGCAGCGGCTTTGGCACGCGCCAAGCGCTCGACGAGCGTAAGCGGAGCTTCGCCATCAAAAGGCGTTTCATCGATGTCTGCGGGAATTACGCGAATGTTATAGCCCGCCTCGCGCATCAGCTCTATGCGGCGCGGCGATTGCGAAGCCAAAATCATAGTTGGATGCCCTCGGCGACCTTCTCGACGGCCTTTTCGCCGGCGAGCGTGCGCAGCAGCTCCAAGGCAAAGGGGAGTGACTGTGCCATGCCGCTAGCGGTGATGATATTGCCGTCTTGCGTGACCTTCTCGCCGGTATAGGTGCCCTCGGGGAAGCTCTTCTCAAAGCCGGGGAAGCACGTGGCGCGGCGTCCCTCGAGTAGACCAAGCTCGCCCAGGATAAACGGGGCGGCGCAGATGGCGGCAACGTGCTTGGTCGCGGCGAAATCGCAGACTACGTCGCAGACGCGCTGGTCGGCGCGCAGGTTGGTGGCACCGGGCAGGCCGCCGGGCAGCACGACGCAGTCGTACTCGTCAAAGTTGATTTCGTCAAAGAGCGCATCACAGGTTACGGGAATCTGCAGCGAGCTCACGACCTCGCGCGTGGGCATGATCGAGACGAGCGTGGCGCGCACGCCGCCGCGACGCATGACGTCGACCATGGTCAGGCATTCAATCGTTTCAAAGCCATCGGCGGCGAGAACGGCAACGCTGGGCATGAGAGTTCCTTTCGTAAGGCGGCATACAATTAGGCGTCTTATACCCCGAAGACATGCGCTTGCCACGCTCGATTTCCCAATGTTTAAAAAGGGACGGGGATTAAATAATCATTTGGTACAAATTGATTATTTAATCCCCGTCCCAGAAAAATCATCGGGCGTGGCCTTGGGCAAACAGTCTAGTTGCGCCTAAGGTGGACGACGGTCTCGCAGTGGAAGGTTTGTGGGAACAGGTCGACTGGCGTGATCTTTACGGGGAAGAAGGTGCCTTCTTCGACAAAGCGTTTGAGATCGCGCGCCAGGGTGGCCGGGTCGCAGCTCACGTAGGCGACATCGCGAGCACTCGTGCTGGCGATAAGGTCGATCGCCTCGGGGGCGAGGCCTGCGCGTGGCGGGTCGACCACCAAGACGTCGGCATCCTGGTCGGGGAACTCGCGCACCGCGTCTCCGCCAATGACGTCGACGTTATCAAGCTTGTTGATCTCCAGGTTACGGCGCAGGTCGCGCACGGCGGGGCCGTAGGCCTCGACGGCGGCGACAAAGTCGCAGCGGCGGGCGATCGGCAGGGTAAAGGTGCCGGCACCACAGTACAGGTCCACGGCAAGCTCGTCTTCCTGCGGGTCGAGTGCTTCCATGACAAGCTCGATCAAAATCTCGGCACCCTTGGTGTTGACCTGGAAAAAAGACGGGGCAGACAAGCGCATCTGACCCTCGGCGATATTCTCGGTCCACGAGCCCTCTCCGGCGAGCATTTCGACCTTGGAGACACGGCGGGCCTTCTTTTCGCCCTTGCTCATCACGCGCACGATGCTCGTGGGGTGAGCGGCGTCCGCCAGCACGCGGGAGACCTGCGAGCGCGGAAAAGAGCCTGTGGGCGTCCAGAGTGCGACCTCGAGTGCCTTGGTGCGGCGTGATGCGCGAATGCCCACGCGTTCGAGCCCCAAGTCATGGCTGCCGCTTAGATAGTTGAGTGCGCCGACGACCGATTTGAGCGCCTTCGGGAAGCGCTTGTCGAACAGCGGGCACGTATCGACGGTCACGATTTTGCTGGGGTCGACACCGTGCATGCCAAGACGCACGCGACCGTTGACGACGGTCGGTTCGAGCTCGATTTTATTGCGGTAGCCCCAGTCGTCCTTGGTGTGGCAGATGGGCTGTACCAACTCATCGACCTGCTCAGGAGCGAACTTGCCGATGCGCTCGAGCGTGGAGCGCAGGTTTTGCTCCTTGGCGGCGAGCTGTGCCGTGCGTGAGAGATTGCCCCACGAGCAGCCGCCGCAGATGCCCACGAAGGGGCAGGGAGGCTGAATGCGATCGGGGCTTGGCTCCAGAATCTCGGTGGTGCGGGCACGCATGAACGACTTGCCGTCCTGTACGACCTCGGCCTCGACGGTGTCGCCTGCCACGGCGCCCTGCACAAAGACGGCCTTGCCGTTGTCGGCGTGCGCCAGCCCGTCGGCGCCGTAGGTCATCGATTCTATAGTGAGCTTCATATTCCTGCCTGTCATTCGCGTTGTTATTCGCACCATGGTAGCAGGGAAAAGCGCCCCGCATCCGAGGCTTTCCTCAAATGCGGGGCGCTTCTACAAACGACTATTTCGTCTTGCCGGTAATGAGCGTCTTTAGACCCAGGCCGATCAGGCCCAGGCCTATGCGCACGCGACCGGGGCGATGGCGCTCGATGGCCTTGGTCTTGCCGGCGGGCTTATCGCGACGGGCGCTCGTCTCGGGTGCGGGCTTGGTGACCTGCGGCTCGGGCTGAGGTGCAGGTGCAGGCTTGGGCTCAATGACGGTCGCCTGGACCTCTTGGACCTTGGGTGTGGCCGGCTGCGGCTCAGGAGCAGGGGCGGGCTTTGCCTCGGCGGCGGGCTCCGGAGTCGCAGTAGCGGCCTCGGGCGCTTTCTCCACGGCGGGCTCTGTGGCAGCCTCGGGCTCATTCACCGGGAGAGCGGCAACCGCTTCCGGTTTGGCAGCCGCCCCATGTTCAATCTCGTCCTGGATAACTTTTTCGGCCACACGTTCCTTCTCCTGTGCGCGCTGCTGCGCGGCGGCCTCGGCGTTGCGATACGCGCGCTCCAGCAGAGCTTCCTGCGAGTTGAAGGGTTTCTCGTCCTCTTTGCGCTCCACCGGAACCCAGGTGCCGTCACTCGTCAGGCTGCGTGCCTTCACGTTGTCGCGCAGCTGCATGCCCATGTACTCGTGCACCAGGGCGCGGCAGGTGGGGTCGAGCACGGGGAAGGCGATCTCCACGCGGTGCTCGGTG
>JAXJLC010000353.1:0-4746 GCA_036297365.1 Collinsella sp. | reverse complement strand
TTACTCGGCTGGCCTGTATCGACGACCATCTCGGCGATATCTACTAAGACGTGCCTGCGCGGCACGTCCGTTGGGACCGCAGCTCCGGGGTGATTTTCATCGGTCGCATGCACGGGTTCTCAGCGCTCCCCGCTCTCTGTGGCATGCGGACGGCCGACTACTCGTCCCCATCAACGCTTATGCGGAGTATGCTAGCACGTTCCGCGCCGGCGAAAAACCCTCAACACTGGTTTCATACGTAAGAAAATTCTCGTGGTCGTTAGCCTTCTCTAGGAGCAAAATACCTGAAAGCACTTTAACTAACGAAAGAAGGCTGCCATGCGCACAATCGGAATGAGCGACTACACCGTCGGCGAGGATTGCTTTACCGAGCTGCCCGCCGCACTGGCGGAGTACGGCGCGAAGAAAGTCGCCATCATTGGTGGCAAGCGAGCCCTAGCTGCGGCGCTGCCGGGCATCGAGGCGGCGCTTGAAGGTACCGACGTCGAGATTCTGGAGACGCGCGTCTACGGCACCAACAGTACGCGCGCCAATATCGCCAAGGTCGTGAACTCCCCCGCTTGCCAGCAGGCAGACGTGCTTATCGCCTGTGGCGGCGGCAAGGCACTCGACACCGTCAAGACAGCGGCAATCGAGCTCAAGAAGATTGTCTTTACGGTGCCGACGATTTGCTCTAACTGTTCCGCCGCGACCGCCATTGCCGTCGTCTACAACGACGATGGATCGCTCGAGGGCTATTCGTACCCCAACCGACCGGCGCACATCTTCATCAACCCCAAGATTATCGCCGAAGCTCCGGCGGAGTACTTCTGGGCCGGCGTGGGCGATGCCCTGTCCAAGCAGCCCGAGGTCGAATACGCCACGAGCGCCGGTAATTTGGAGCATACCGCCGGTCTTGGCCTGGCACTCGCCCACACCTGCTCCGAGCCACTGTTTACTTATGGCGTCCAGGGTCTTGAGGACGTGCGCCGGAATCTGTCGAGCGAGGCCGTCAAGCAGATCGCGCTCGACATCGTGGTCAACACGGGCTATGTCTCGAACCTGACCAACCAAAACGATTACTACTACAACTCGAGCGTGGCGCACGCGTTCTACAATGCGACGTGCAGCATTCCGCGCGAGGGAACCTATCTGCACGGTGAGGTCGTGAGCCTGGGCGTGCTCGTGCTGTTTGCCTATACGGGCGATACCGAGAGCCTTGAACGCTACGCCGCCTTTAACAAGCAGATGGGCCTGCCCGTAACGCTTGAGCAGGTCGGACTTTCCGAGGCCGACATCCCTGCCCTGTGCGAATACGCACACGCCACCAACGAGTGGAAGCAAGGCAACCCGGAGCCCTTCACCGACGAAAAGTTCGCCGCCGCCATCAAGGCCGCCAACGCCTACGGCCACACGCTCTAGGCCTAGCCCAAAACCACCACAAGGGAGCAGTGCCCTTGTGGTGGTTTTTTATTGCTCCAGCATGCTGGAGTCGAACTCGCTAGCTGGTATAACGCGATAGCCGTGACGCAGCAACAGATCAACGAAGACGCCGTTGCCCGCGGTGAGCGTACCGCTAAAGGTGCCGTCGTAGATGTGACCCGCACCGCACGAGGGGCTGCGGTCCTGAAGGATGCACGCGACTATCTCTTCCGGTCCGCCTGCCTGCTCGCACATATCGAGCGCACGTTGGGCACCCAGGCGAAATTTGCGATCAACCGAGATGCCCTCGCAGGTACGGACCTCGCCGTTCACAATCTCGGACGGCTTGCGCGGCGTGGGCAGGCCGCCAAAGACCTCAGGGCACACCAAGAGGACCTCGGTCCCCGTGCGCTCGCAAGCCTCGATCAGCTCTCGATGATAGTTGTCGAGCCCGTTATACTTGCAGCTCTCGCCCATTAAACAGGCGCTCACCACGATCTTCATTTCCATCCCTCTCAAGCAAAACGCCCCATTTGAGAAAGCTGCTCAAATGGGGCGTCGGCGTTTACTGGATCGGCCGCGGCGTTACTGCTGATTGGGCATCAGCGGATTCTCACGCGTGAGGAGGTTCATGAACTCCTCGCCCGTGATGGTCTCCTTCTTGTACAGATAACGAGCCAGCTCATGGAGCTTGAACTTGTTCTCCTTGAGGATCTGCAGAGCGCGATCGTGCGCGTCCTCGATTAGCTTAGCGACAATCGCGTCCACACGCTCGGCCGTACCGGGGGCGCAGGTGAGCGACGTGTCCTGGTTGAGATACGCGTTCTGCACGGTACCGAGCGCCATCATGCCAAACTCGTCGGACATACCAAAGCGAGTCACCATATTGCGGGCGAGCTTGGTGGCCTGCTCGATATCGTTGGCGGCACCGGTCGTCATCTCGCCAAAGATGAGCTCCTCGGCCGCACGGCCGCCGCAGTAGACGGCGAGCTTGTCCAAGACCTCCTGGCGCGTCGTCAGGAAGCGCTCGTCCTCCTCGACCTGCATGGTATAGCCAAGAGCACCGCTCGTGCGCGGCACGATGGTGATCTTCGTGACCGGCGCAGAGCCCTTCTGGCGAGCGGCAACGATGGCATGGCCGATCTCGTGATAAGAAACGACCTGCTTCTCGTGGTCGGACAGCACCGTGGACTTACGCTGTTGGCCGGCAATGACGACCTCCACCGACTCCTCGAAGTCGTCCTGGGTTGCACGCTTGCGACCCTCGCGAACGGCGCGCAGGGCGCCCTCGTTGATGATATTGGCCAGGTCGGCGCCCGAGGCACCGGGCGTGGCACGGGCAATCGCGGTCAGATCGATCGGCGGCTCGGTCTTCACACTCTTGGCGTGGAGCTCGAGGATGTTCTTACGGCCGGTCAGATCGGGCAACTCGACGGGGATGCGGCGGTCAAAACGACCGGGGCGCAGTAGAGCGGGATCGAGACTGTCGGGGCGGTTGGTTGCGGCAAGGACAACGATACCCTTGTGGTTATCGAAACCATCCATCTCGGTCAGCAACTGATTGAGCGTCTGCTCGCGCTCGTCGTTGCCGCTAAAGCCGCCGCCATCGCGCTTCTTACCGATGGTATCGATCTCATCGATAAAGACGATACACGGGGCCTTTTCCTTGGCCTGCTTAAACAGGTCACGAACCTTTGCAGCGCCGCGACCAACAAACATCTCAACGAACTCAGAGCCCGAAATGCTAAAGAACGGAACACCGGCCTCGCCGGCAACAGCCTTGGCAAGCAGGGTCTTACCGGTACCCGGAGGGCCAACAAGGAGAGCACCGCGCGGCAGCTTGGCGCCGATCTCCTCGTAGCGCTGCGGCTTCTCCAGAAAGTCGACGACCTCCTTGAGAGACTCCTTGGCCTCTTCCTGGCCGGCGACATCCTTAAAGGTCACGCCCACGTCCTTGGAGGCGATCACGCGCGCGCCGGACTTACCCAGTCCGCCGCCGCCAAAACCGCCGCCGCCAAAGTTCATCGACGGGCCGTCATCGCCCATAGCCTTCTTCATGCGGCGGTTGAGCCACCAACCGATGAGGAAGAAAATCGCCATGGGAAGAATGAGTGTGAGCAGGTAGTAGGTCATCAAACCCGAGTTTTTATCGGGAACGACCGACTCCAGCGAAGCGCCAGACTCAAGCACGCGATCGGTAAAGCCCGCATCGTTCGGCACACCGGTCGTCTTATAGGCGATGTTCTCGTCCTCGCCCTTCTTGGTGTAATAAATCGAGTAATCGTCCGTGTTGTACTCGACCTTGTCGACACTCTTCTTATCGAGCGCCTTGACAAACGTCGAGTAATCGGTCTTCGTAATCTGCTGCGTGTGACCGATGTTGGGGAACAGAACGGTCGAGAGCACGAGGTAGACGACGAAGGCGATGAGCACGTAGAGGATCATATTCCGTCTACGCTTGTTGTCATCCATCTCCATCTGCTTGAACTCCATCTACTGGGGTTGATAATGGTTTCTAGAATACCCAACCCGAGCGACGATAAACCGACGCCGGGCACGAAAGGACAGAGATGGCATCACTGTAAGTCGGCAAGGTTCAAATCTATACAGGCGACGGCAAGGGCAAGACGACGGCTGCTTTGGGGCGCGAGAGGATGTCGAGGAGCTGATTGCGATAAAGCCCGCCACCACGGAACTCGTGCTCACCGGCCGCGGCTTGCTACCCCTCGCCGACCTTGCCGACCTAGTAACCGAAATGCGCCCCGTCAAACACTACTTCGATGAAGGTCTCCTAGCCCGCCAAGGCATCGAATACTAATTGATTCGTTTTCCGCCAACACCTAAAGCTCATAAGGAAGTTGCGGTGGAATAGTACTTGTTTGACGGTCCGCAAGGACTTTTCAGGAACTATTTCACCGCAACTTATCAGGGGTATCCGACGGATGAGCTAGGCGGTGGCGCGGCCTAGCCAGTTGCCGCTGTGGTGGTAGATGGTGAACATGGTTGCGGTGATGAGCCAGGTTACGGGGTAGACCAGCAGTAGATGCTCAAGCGACGGATCGAAGGGCATGATTGCAAACACCCAGATCACCCTCAAGACAACGGTGCCAAAGATGGTGAGCATCATAGGCTGCAAGCTCACGCCGGCGCCGCGAATGGAGCCCGACGCGTTTTCGATAATCGAGAAGATCGCGTAAAACGGCGCGATGAAATGAAGAATCGTCGTGGTGTACGCCGAAATCGAAGCATCGTCGACAAACAGACGCGACAACGGACCCGAGAACACCAGCAGCACGGCAGACAGGCCACCAATGAGCATAAACGACAGCACGAGCGACGTATGGT
>JAXJLC010000352.1:0-6709 GCA_036297365.1 Collinsella sp. | reverse complement strand
GGTCACGTGGGAACCCTTGTCGAGGTACTTGGCGATGCTCTCGGCGCGGTTGCCGAAGAAGATCACGTCCACCCAGTTGGCCTTGTCCGACCACTCGCCGTTTACCTTCTGGCGCGTGTTCACGCACACCGCGAGGCTGCACACCTGCGTGCCCGACGCGGTTGCGCGAAGCTCCGGGTCTCGCCCGAGGTTGCCGCTAATCGTCACTCGATTGATGCTCATCCGTCTCCTCCTTGCCGTGGTCTGAGTCCTTGGCGATCTGCGCGAGGTACTTGCCCCACTCGGTCACCTGCTCGATGGTCAGGTCGCCGGGCTGAACGTCCCCGAAGCTGGCCTTGTACCAGCCGTCGAGGCCGCTTTCCTTCACGCCCTGCGCCATGCACTGGGCCTTGAGCTGCAAGCAGCGCGTGAGCCACTTCTTCTTGTCGGGCTGTGCCTTGGCTGTCTGGGCTTCCTTGGTCGTTCCGGTGGTCTTCCAGCGCGGGTCTTTCGGCGCGGCCTGCTGCACGTCGCCGTCCGTGTCCTCGTCGCCCACGATTGCAAACGCCTTGCACAGGCCGTAGCGCTTGGCGTAGGTCTCGCGCTTGCCGTACTCCTGCGGGTTGGGGTCGTACTCGTAGGGTTCCTCGTCAAGGAGGAGCGTCTCGCTCCCGTGCCCGACGATCGTCTGGATGAACAGGCAGTTCTCCCCATTCACGGTGCGCTGCGTGAGGAACAGGCCGTTCTCGTTGAGCGCCGGCTTGATGGCGTCGAGCACGTCATCAAGGGTCGCGTAGGCGTACTTGCGCGTGCCGATTTGCCCGACGCCGTTCTTCTTCGGCGACACCATGGCCGCCTGAGCCTTCGCAAGAAGGCTGTAGATTCCTTCGTCCGCCATTGCTATGCCTCCTCCGTGAGCTTCCTGTAGTGGTCGCAGAACTGGCAGGCGGAGCAGTAGTTCATGCACTTCGGGTCTTCGCCGGGGCGGTGCTCGACGTAAAACTTGCCCTTGCCGTTGGCGCTCTCCTGCTCCATGCGGGCTTTCGCCTCATCCTCGCTGTCAAAGAGGCGGATGGCGATCTTGCGGCCCTCCTTCATGACGGCCCACTTGTCGGCGCGGTGCCAGCGCTCGCTCTCGGTGCACATGGGCAGCTGGTCGTCTGGAAGCTTCTCGGCTGCCTCGATCTCCTCGAAGCGCTTGGCGAGCCACTCGCCGCACCGCTCTATCTGCTCGTCGGTGAAGTCCCACCCCACGCGCCAGACGGGGTGCTTCGGGTAGTCGGCCTTGTTCTTGGCGTCGCTCTTCTTGTGATCCTTGAGAAGCGCCACGATCTCGCCGCGATGGGCGTCGAAGCCTATCTGCCGCAGCATCCAGCAGTAGATGAGGGTCTGCTTGCGCCAGTCCGCAAGCTCCTCGTCATCCTTCGCGCCGAAGACGGCCTTCCAAGCCGATGCCGTCTTGTAGTCCGTGACGGTGCCCGTCGCGTCGTCGTAGAGGTCGAATATGCCGCTCAGCTGGTAGCCGTTGGGCATGTCGATGACGAGGTGGTTCTCCTTCAGCTGCGTCTCGGTCTCCTCTGCGTTCTGAAGGATCTGGTGCACCGCAGAGCCGAAGACGGCCCACACCATGTCAGCCACGTCCTGAGTGATCTCGTCGTCGTGGCGGCGCTGGAGGATGGCCTCGCGCGTGCCCTTCAGAAGGGCGGTCACGCTGTAGCGCTTGGGCGTGTACTTGTAGTCGCTCTCCGCAGCAGAGACGAACGGGCGCGGAAGGTTCAGGGAGTTGGTGAGGTTCATGCCTAGCACCCCCCGAACAGGATGCCGAAGATAGCCTTCAGCTCGTCGCGCCGTTCCTCGATCTTCTGCATATCGCTGCGCGCGTTGGCCAGCGCCTTCTCGGCAACGTCATCGGGGTACTTGGCGATGATCGCCTCGCAGATTGCGATGGTGTTGTACGCGGACTGGCACATGTCAACGTCGGCGCTGCGGGTCTCGTCCGCATCGTGGGTGAGCATGAACACGATGTTGCTCTCCACAACGCCTGCGGCCTTGTGGAGGTTGTCGTGCAGGTCGTGCATGTCGACGCCGTTCATGATGTTGCGCCCGAAGTACTTCATGGTTAGTTGCTCCCTTCGGTGAGCATGTGGTCTTCGTCTTCAATGGGGTCGTAGATTTCGCCGGTCTCGGCGTCCACGTTGGCGGGGCGCTCCTCGTCAAACGGCAGCGGCTCGGCCTCGTACTCGTCGCCGAAGTCAAGCTCCTGCTGCTCGCTCTCGATGGTCAGAACCACGGTGCGGCCCGCCTGCTTGATGACGTCGAAGGCGCCTGCCGCGTCGGTAAGCACCTCGAGCTGAAGGACGGCGACGCCGCCCTTGACCGTGGCCTGCTTGAAATGGGCCTTGATGGTTGTGGCGCTCATTTGGCCTCCTTCTCGTATCGTTCGCTGTAGTACTCGACGCGCACCCGGATGAGGCACTCGTCGCTGTATGGGGTTCTTGGGTCGAAGGTCACACCGAGCTGCGTGATCTGGCAGTCATCGCGGTACGCGAACCCGTTGAGGCTGTCGCAGATGACCTTGGCCAAGTTGTCCGCATCCGGCTTCATGAGGTCGGGACGCCCCGCCCAGTACTTGGGGTTGCTCTTGGCCAAGGGGCGCTGAACCTCGATGAACACGCGCACCTCGGTCGCGAAGTCCTTCCAGCGGTCGCCCGCTGCGGCCTCCCACTGGCGCTTGATGGACTTCTCGGCTTGCCGGGTCTTGTCCGGCGTGTAGGTGCGGAAGCGCTTCGTGTCGAACTTCGGTCGCTGCTTGGTGGGAACCTCCGGGAAGCACATGACGCACTCGGCCACGCCGACGCGCTTGGTCTTCCAGCTCATCGGAGCACCGCCGTCGTGTAGCCGTCGGCGTCGCTGCGCGCGACCCTCATGCGGATGGTCTTGTCCTGCTCCATGGCAATGCGTGCGAGGTACGGGGCGAGGTGGTTGGGCAGCTCGATGCTGAACTTGATGCGCATGCCGTAGAGCGCGCGGTTGGGGCTTGCCTTGCCGTCGTGGGTGCGGGCGCACTCCGCTCGGGCGTTGTCCTTGTACCACCCGAACTCGACGGGATGGGCCTTCACCCAAGCCCTAGCGTCAGCCATCCGCTGCTCGCCCTTGGGGTCTAGCCCCGGAAGGGCCATCTGGTTGTCCGGGGTCTCCATCTTCCTCATGCGACCATCCCCTGTGCGGTCGCAACCGCAGCGTCCATGGTGGGGATGACCCAGAGCCACAGGATCAGCCCGCACACGAGCGCCGCGACGCCGACGCCCAGAAGAAGCCCGGCCTTGAACGCCCGCATCTGGTTTTCCCGCTCGATTTCGGCAGGTATGCGCATCGTCTGAGCCGGCATGCGGGTCTGGCGTGTTACGCTGTTCGTGGCCTGTCGGCCGTTCCGGGCGCTCAAGTTGTGGTAGACGGGGGTGCCCGGATATTTCTTTTGCTTGGTCACGTTCTCTCCTTTCCGATGTTTCCGCAGGTAACTGAACGGTTCTCATTTACTTCTCAGTTTCTTGAGCGTTTTCTTGTGCCTATGCTTGGCGCTGTATAGGCGCTGGCGCTCGCGGTTGACCCTCTCCTCCCGCCTCACCTCCTCTTCCAACTCGCGCACCTCTTCCGCGATCTCCTCGTTCCGCAGCTCCTTCGAGCAGGACGCGCACCACCCCGTCTTCGGGGAGAGAGGCTTCCTGACGCGCATGCCGCACTTCGGGCACTGCCAGACCTTGCGGAGGGAGATTCCGTATCGGCTGGCCTGAACCTCGACGGCGTGGGGCGAGCACCCTAGGGCCTCGGCTACTGCCTCCGCCCCCTCGTCTGCGTGGTCGCTGAGGTACTTGAGCTTTTTGGTAGTCCACTTCACCTGACCGGCTCACCTTCTTCGAGCCACCTCAGGTAGAGCGCAATGAGGGTTTCGCGCATGTACTCGATGCGGTCTGCGGCGTCCATCAGCGCACGCTCGCAGTGGCGACGGTGATTGGCTCCTCACTGAAGAGGTAGTCAAGCGTCATGTTCGGGAAGAACTCGCGGCGAACGGCCATAGCGTCCTTGACGGAGAATCCGGTTCTTCCGCCGTTCATCCAAGTGCTGATGGTTGACTTGTCCTTCTTCAGGAGGTCGGCGATCTGACCGCGAGTGATTCCATTGCGAGCAAGTTCCGCCTCAAGATTCGGGTACCCCATCAAAACTCACCTCCAAATCTTTGGTCTACCAAAACCGACAGGTAAAACTTAAGCCTTCTCAAAAGCTTTGTAAACCCTGTTTCTTGGATTTCCGAAAAATTGTTTGTTCGTTTTTTCGGTATATTGAAAATCTGCAACACAGTTTTGCAAAATGCAATATACTTTGCAGATACACGGAACCAAGCCGTTAGGAGTTAGCCGTGAGCGGCAAGATACAAAAGCTGTTTGAAGAGCAAGACGTAAACATCTCGCAGATGTCGAGGAAGACGGGCATCCCGTATGGAACCCTGTACGACATCGCGATAGGAAAAACCTCGTTCGACAAGATAAAGATTGGCGCGCTTTCTAAGATCGCGCACGAGTTTGGCATGACGGTAGACGAGCTTATTGGCGATGTCGAGCTTGACCCAGACCGTTACGAGCTTTGCCAGATATACGATGCGCTTGGGCCAACAGGAAGAGTTGCGCTTATTGCCTGCGCGCGAGGCCTTAGCGATGCGTTTGCCGGAGAGATTGAAGACGTATTGAACCAGAGCAGATACGAAGACGAGCTTAACGGCTAGGAGGAGCACATGCGAAAACTGTATTACCTTGCGGCCAGCGGAGCCTTAGCCGCTTCCCTTCTCATGGCTGGGTGCTCGGGAAACAGCACCGAGGCCCCAAGCATCCCAGAAAACACCTCCGAGGAGATGTACGAGATAGGTTGTGACGCCTTGGAGCAGATAGACGCGGCGCTCGATGCGAACGACCTGTTTGGGGACGATCTGCAAACGCAGCTCCAAACGCTGAGCGTCAAGGCACGAGACGTTGAGAACCAGCAGGAGAACGACGCCGAGATACTTGAGGGCATCCAAGGAACCGCGATATCAGTTTCGATGGAGAACGGCGACGACGCCATGGAGTACATCGACCAGCTGCGCGAGGCGCTTGGCCAAGCTGAATAGAAGAAGCCCCGGTGCGTCCGCCAAGACACATCACCGGGGCAGCAAACAAAGGCCTCGAAAGGAGGCATGAACATTATGTCACAGAAGACCGCCGTCCTCTACGCGCGGTTCTCGTGCTCCAAGCAGCGCGAGGCGTCCATCGAAGACCAGCTGAGGGTCTGCCGTGACTGGTGCTCCCGCGAGGGCTACGCCATCGTCGCCGAGTACTGCGACTATGCAATTTCAGGGCGCACGGACGACCGCCCGCAGTTCCAGAAGATGATCGCCAACGCGGGTGAGTCAGACATCGTCCTCGTCTACATGATGGACAGGTTCAGCCGCGATCCGTTCGACGCCCCCATATACAAGCGCGAGCTTCAGGCCCACGGGGTGAAGCTGGTTTCCGCCCTTGAGGCCATACCCGATTCCCCCGAGGGCATCATCTACGAGAAGCTCCTTGAGGGCCTTGCCGCGTGCGAGTCCCGCAAGACCTCGATACGCTCGCGCCGTGGCATGGAGGGCAACGCGCTTCAGTGCAAGACCAACGGCGTGCGGTGCTTCGGGTACCGGACGGGCGATGACGGGCGCTATGAGATCGTGCCGGAGGAGGCGGAGATAGTCCGCGAGGTGTTCCGCCGCAGGACGCACGGCGAGTCCGTCAACTCGATAGCGATGGACTTGCGTCAGCGCGGCGTCGTTTCGAGGGCCGGCAACCCCATAAAGGACACGTTCGTGAACAACATGCTCCACAACGACAAGTACCGGGGCATCTACTCGTGGGGCGGGATAACCCAGAAGGACGGCATGCCGAGGATAATCAGCGAGGAGGTCTTCATGAAGGCTCAGAGGGTGAAGGGCAAGAAGCAGCGCCAGAACGAGCAGTGGGGGGACTTCGCGCTTTCCGGGCGCGTGATCTGCTCGGCGTGCGGGCGCAACATGCGCGGGGTGTCGGGTCGAGGCTCGTCCAAGCGGAAGTACGAGTACTACGCCTGCGGAAGCTGCAAGGAGGTCAAGCCCGTCCGCCGCGACTGGCTTGAGGGGCAGATCGTGAAGGCATTGAGGGAGCTGCTGTCGCAGCCGGAGGAGGCGCGCAGAATCGCCGAGATGTGCGTTGACGGCGGTGAGCCTAAGGAGATAGCCGAGGGGCGCAAACGGGCCGCAGCGGCGCTGAGAGCCGCCCAGACGGGCCTTTCCAACATCCTCAAGGCGGTGGAGCAGGGCATCGTGGTTCCCGGAACCAAGGAGAGGGCCGAGGAGCTTGAGGCGCAGAAGGATCGCGCCGAGCGCGAGCTGGCCATGTACGACCGAAAGCGCATAGACCCGGAGAATTTCGCGCGGTTCCTTCAGTTCGGGGCCACGCTCACCAACGAGCTTCTTCTTGACGCCTTCGTGTATCAGGTGATGGTGTCGGACGATGCCGTTGTGGTGACGATGAACTTCGACGCGGAAAGCAACGAACCCGCGAGACTTGAGGTCTCACGGGTTCGTACTTTTTTCAAATGGTGCGCCACACTGCGAACAGAACATCGAAATCATCCCTTCGTATCTAGAGCGAATCACCTGGATCGCAAACGATGTCTTTGGCATCATTAT
>JAXJLC010000351.1:0-2408 GCA_036297365.1 Collinsella sp. | reverse complement strand
GCATAGAATCGATGGCTGATGGCGTTCTTCTCGTCCGCCGTCAGCTCGGCCATGGTCTTGCCCGGCGTGTCGACCGGCAGGAACAGCGGGTCGTAGCCAAAGCCGTGATCGCCGCGGCCCTCGTGTGCGATAACGCCCTCGCAGGCGCCCTCACCATAGGTGACCAAACCGTCCGTGTCGATGAGCGCAACGACGCTCATAAAGCGCGCAGTGCGGTCCTCGTCGGCCACGCCTTCCAGGTTAACGAGCAGCTTGGCATTGTTGGCGGCATCGTCGCCGTGAACGCCCGCATAGCGCGCGCTATACACACCGGGTTCACCGTCCAGCGCGTCGACGACCAGGCCCGAATCGTCGGCAATGGCCATGAGCCCCGTCTCTTCGACGGCAGCCTGCGCCTTGATGATGGCGTTCTCCAAAAACGTCGTGCCGTTTTCCTCGGGGTCCTCAAAGTCGCCCAGCTGGCCGAGCGCCACAAAGCGAACCTCGGGCATAACCTTGCCCAAAATGGCCTCGATCTCGGTGAGCTTATGGGCGTTGCCCGTTGCCACGACGATGGTCGCCGCCGGGTCGAGGGTGTCGATGTCGATCTTCTCAAGTGCCATGAGTGGTCTCCCTGTCCGTATAGCAAAGTCACGTAAAAGGGACTGGTCCTTCGGCGTCTCCCCTTTCATGTGGCATCAACCTTATCTATCGGCGTTTCCGCAGATAAAACCTGTCATAATTAACATCCCTTTTTGGTAGGTTAGGCGAGGGCTTGGCGCTGGAGCTCGATGAGCTCGGCAATGCCCTTGTCGCCCAAATCGAGCAGGGCATTGAGGCGCTTGCGGTCGAAGGGCGCCTGCTCGCCAGTGCCCTGGAGCTCGATCATCTCACCGGTATCGGTGGCGACAAGGTTCATGTCGACCTCGGCGTGACTGTCCTCGGAATAATCCAGGTCGAGCAGGGTGTTGCCGTCGACAACGCCCATGGAAATCGCGGCGACCTGGCCCGTGAGCGGAATGCGCTCGAGCTTACCCGCCTCGACCCACATGGCAAGGGCGTCGTGCAGCGCCACCCAGGCGCCGGTAATGCTCGCCGTTCGCGTGCCGCCATCTGCCTGAATCACGTCGCAGTCGACGGTGACGGTGTACTCGCCGAGCGCCTTCATGTTGACGACGGTACGCAGGCTACGGCCGATCAGACGCTCAATCTCCATGGAGCGACCCTTGCGGTTGGCGTGCTCGCGCTTGCAGCGCTTGCCGGTCGATGCCGGCAGCATGGCATACTCCGCCGTTACCCAACCGGCCTTGGCGCCCTTGCGCCAGCCCGGCACGCCCTCCTCGATAGTGGCAGCGCACAGCACGTGCGTATCGCCAAACTCGGCCAGGCACGAACCGTGGGCGTGTTTCATGACGCCGCGAGTAAGCTTGATGGGGCGCAGCTCATCGGCGGCGCGGCCGCTGGCGCGATTGACCTGCATGTACTCCATATTAATATCCTTTCGGCAAAAGGTGAAAGTAAGCCTTTGGTCGGTGACCTTATATCTATTTCAGTTCATCGATATCGGTATGCTCAATGCTCTTGAGCGGCTGGCCAAAGATAAAACTGCCCGCCACCGCAAACTCGGCAATGTTATCGGCCGTCGTCGCAAAACGATGCTGCGGCTCGGCTGCGTCGCCCGCCAGCTGCTCGCGGCGCGTGAGAATATCGGTCAGCTCGCGCGTGGTCTCCTCGGCGGAGCTCACCACGCGCACCCCGGGCCCCAACGCATGGCGAATAGGCCCCACGAGCAGCGGGAAATGCGTGCAGCCGAGTACCACGGTATCGATGCCGTGGTCGCGCAGCGGTTCAACCGTGGCGCCGACCAGCGCGCGTACGGCAGGCGTATCAAAGATGTCCTCGTTCTCGAGCCACTGCTCTTGCAGATGTGCGCCCGAGGCGAGCTCGTGCTCAACGACCTCGACAAAGCTCGAGGCAGGACAGCCGTATACGTCGACGCCGGCATCCAGGTCCTGAATGGCACGCGTGTAAGCGCCTGAGCGAATGGTGAGGTTGGTGGCGAGCACGCCCACCCGGCGCGTGCGGGTGCTGTTAATTGCCGCGCGTGCGCCAGGTGCGATCACACCGATGACGGGGACGTCGAGCACCTGCTGGGCCAAACGCAAGGCCGCAGCGGTCGCCGTATTGCAGGCGATGACCATGATCTTGACGTCGTGCTTCGACAGCCAACGGCCCGCCTGCAGTGCAAACGAGCGCACCTCGTCCTCGGTGCGGGTGCCGTAGGGGCAGCGCTTGGTGTCGCCAAAGTAGTAGACGGACTCGTGCGGCAACGCCGTTGCGATGGCGCGTGCAACCGTCAGACCGCCCAGACCAGAATCGAACACGCCAATCGGGCGCGTGTCGCCTGCCGGATTCTCGATATCGGACAT
>JAXJLC010000350.1:0-2920 GCA_036297365.1 Collinsella sp. | reverse complement strand
GGCATGCACATATCCGACATAGGAGCGGGTAAACGCAACGCCCGCCTTATACGCCGCCGAAAGCATATTGCGACGAGCGCGCATGTCGTCACCATGCTCATAGGCCTCGAGCAAATTGTCGTGGATAAGCTGCACCGCCTGTCGCGCCATCTTGCGCGTATAGGGCGTGGTGCTTCGCCCGATAAAGGCCTCAACGGCATGCGTCAGGGCGTCCATGCCCGTCTGCCCCGTAATGGAAGCGGGCAAGCCGCACGTAAACTCGGGGTCGTGGACTGCAAAACGCGGGATGAGCACAAAGTCGTTAATGGGGTATTTGTAGTGCGTCCCGTCATCGGTAATTACCGCCGCAAGCGTGACTTCGCTTCCCGTACCGGCGGTAGTGGGAACGGCGATGAGCAGCGGCAGGCGACGATGAATCCGCAGCAGGCCGCGCATCTTGTTGATGGGCTTGTTTGGCTGCGCAATGCGTGCGCCCACGCCCTTGGCACAGTCCATGGCCGAGCCACCGCCAAAGCCGATAATGGCCTGGCAGGCGCTCTCTCGATACAGGGACGCCGCTTCTTCCACGTTTGAAACTGTGGGGTTTGCACGCGTTTCGGCATAGACCGTAACGCCAATCCCCCTGCATGCGAGCACCGTCTCGAGCGGTGCCGTGAGCCCCAGACGGGCAATGCCGGGATCCGTCACGATAAGGACCTTCTGGATCGAGCGCTTTTGAAGCACCGCGGGCACATCCTCGGCATGCTCTAAAATGCGCGGCTCGGTATAGGGCAGGATCGGCAATGCAATGCGAAAAACCGTCTGATATGTTCGGCACCAGGCACGACGGGCTAGATGCATAAAGGAAACTCCTTCATTTGTTGATAGGTCAACATTTGCTCGCCCGATTGTACTCAGCGGCGGTCAAAGACGGCCTGCCAATCGTTAATCAATCAACATCTTCATATCTCAAAATTGTTTTATTAAAAATCATTCCTAATAGGCTTCACATTTGGTTGGTTTTATGGATAATAGAACTCGTCAAGACGCACGTCCGGAGAGGGCCCTTACGGGACCGGACGAGCGCGCAATCGCCATCGATCGAAAGGATCGAATCATGAAGTTTGTTTGCCCCGTTTGCGGTTATGTGGAAGAGTTCGACGGCGACCAGCTGCCCGAGGATTTTAAGTGCCCCCAGTGCGGCGTTCCCGGTTCTCGTTTCCTGAAGCAGGAGGAGGGCCAGCTCGAGTGGGCCGCCGAGCACGTCGTGGGCGTCGCCAAGATGGAGGGTGTCTCTGAGGACATCGTTGCCGACCTGCGCGCCAACTTTGAGGGCGAGTGCTCTGAGGTCGGTATGTACCTGGCCATGGCTCGCGTCGCTCATCGCGAGGGTTATCCCGAGATCGGCCTGTACTGGGAAAAGGCTGCCCACGAGGAGGCCGAGCATGCCGCCAAGTTCGCCGAGCTCCTGGGCGAGGTCGTGACCGACTCCACCAAGAAGAACCTCGAGATGCGCGTTGAGGCCGAGAACGGCGCCACCGCCGGCAAGACCGATCTTGCCAAGCGTGCCAAGGCCGCCGGCCTCGATGCCATCCACGACACCGTGCACGAGATGGCTCGCGACGAGGCCCGCCACGGCAAGGCTTTCGCCGGCCTGCTCAAGCGCTACTTTGGCTAAGCCAACCGCCTGAGACATAACCTCAAGCTCGATGAGGCCCGGACCGTATTGGTTCGGGCCTTTTTCGTGCCTCACGAACTTGTTAACGCCCTGAAATAGGACCGCCTTCGGCATCGGCTTCTCGTCAAAAACTAAGTGAGTAGACTTTTTGGAACTTGCCGAGCACACCACCCATATTGCTTTATAAAGCCGCAGGTAAATGACTTGTTGCAAAACGGCCTGGTCGCCAAAGTGCCAAAAGTCTACTCACTTAGAACCGCAGCCGTCCACGATTGAGCCGTTTTGTGTCTAACGGGCATCTTCCCGTCGATTACTCCCAATTTTGTCCAGTCAACGAATAGTTCAGACCGGAGTAATGTCTCAGCCCTTTGCTCATCTGAGCTTTTATCACGATATTCAGCATCGAGCATCCTGCATATGGCCTTAACGATCGCGCGGAATCTATCCTCATCGGATATCTGTCTGTGTGTCAGGAGAAGTACATCGTAGCCCATGGCCTGAAGGGCCGTCATGCGGTCAGCGTCACGCAAGCCATCCCCTGCGCGTCCGTGCGAGGCCTTTCCCTGACATTCAATGGCCACCTGTCGCCTGCCGTCCGGCGAAGAAAGAAGTAGGTCGATATATACACGGGACTTTTCCACAATCGCTCGAGCACTTGTGTTTAGCATCACTTCAACATTAAGCTCTATGCCGCAAAAACCTTCGCCTCCCAGGGCTCGCGGCAGTCCAAGCAACAAATACGCCTCGACCTCAAAAGGCGACGCGGCACCCAATGGAACGAGTTGCGATACCGCCATAAATCTATTGCCGCAACGCATCCCGCAAACATCTGAACAAAAACGGTCAAGGTCTCCGCCCAAAACCAAAGCGTCTCGACGCCATAAATTTGAGGCGATGCCGTCCTCGGACGGGCAGCGCACCCAACCGAACGTTGTCGAAATCGCGCCCGAATCAATTGCACGCGAAAGCTCCGCCTCAAGTGCCGCCGGCAGGGCACACACCGCAAACAAGCCACACATCTCCGCCAATACCAAAAGAAGCTGAAGATCCGTCAGATGCCGCGACATGATGAATATCGTCAGTAGAGGAGATGTAACCAAAAACCCATGCTCCGTTTCCAGCACGGATTCCCTGGGGAGCTCACCAAGAAACAGCCGCTGCCTAATGCTGGCAGGACAAGTCCGTTTGTTTCTCGTCCGAACCAATGTATACAACGGAAAACCGAGCGCGACCGCAGCCGTCGGGTTGCGGGCGAGATCATAT
>JAXJLC010000349.1:0-10166 GCA_036297365.1 Collinsella sp. | reverse complement strand
GCGGGCGATGGCCACGCGCTGCTGCTGGCCGCCCGAGAGCTGTGCGGGCACCTTATCGGCCTGCTCGGCAACGCCTACGCGGCTCAGCAGGTCCATGGCGCGCTCACGGGCCTCATCCTTGGAGACGCCCAACACGTCGACCGGCCCCAGCATGACGTTCTGCAGCACCGTCATATGTGCGAACAGGTTGAACTGTTGGAACACCATGCCCAGCTCGGCACGCATGCGGGCAAGGTCCTTGCCTTCCTGCGGCAGGGGCTCGCCCTCGATGAGGATCTCGCCCGAGTCGATGGTTTCCAGGCGGTTGATGGTGCGGCACATGGTCGACTTGCCCGAGCCCGAGGGGCCAATTACAACGACGACCTCGCCGCGGTCGACCGAGAGATTGATGTCGTTGAGGACGTGCAGGTCGCCATAGTGCTTATCGACGTGCCTGAGCTCGATCAGCGGCTGATTGCCGGTAGAAGAAGTGCTCTGTGCCATGGTGCTCGGCTCCTTATGCTTTGAGAACGTGGGTACTTAGCGGATGATGGTTGCGCCGGTCTTGTGCGAAACATAGACAGCGGCCTTGTTGATCGCGACGTTGATGAGGATGTAGATGACTGCGATCACCAGGTAGACCGACACGAGGGCGTCGTAGTTGGTAATGAGCACGCGGGCGTTTTGCATGAGGTCGGGGTAGCTCACCACATAGGCGACGGTGGTGTCTTTGACTACGACCACAAGCTGCGAAATCAACGACGGAATGATAAACCGAATGGCCTGCGGCAACACGATTTTAAAGGTGATTTTAGCTTTGGAGAGACCGAGTGCCTGGGCGGCTTCGACCTGGCCGCGCGGCACGGCATTGACGCCGGCGCGGAAAATCTCGGCAAGTACGCCGGCTGCAGCGAGCGCAACGGGAAGCGTGAGCATCCAAAACGACGGCAGCGCGATCTTGTACTGGGGCAGCACCAAAAAGAAGAAGTAGATGAACAGAAGGCTCGGCACGCCGCGGAAGAAATCGGTGAGCACGCGGCAGACCAGCTGCAGCGGCTTAATGTCGCTGGTACGGCCGAGCATAAGGGCTAAGCCCAGCACCAGCGCGATGGCGCCAGCGGTGAGTGCGACTTTAACGGTGCCCTCAAAGCCGGCAAGCAGGAACTTCCAGGTGGTGAGGTGCGTAAAGAAATACCAATAGTGGACCGAAAGCTGGCCGGTCACATAAAAGCGCTGCAGTACCAGGGCGACGAGCGCGGCGACGGCGACGAGTGAGATGGCGGTGCCGATGCGAATCTTGGCGCGCATCTTGGGGCCGGGAGCCTCGTAGAGCGCATCGCGCATGGTAAGCGCAGGGGAGGAGTGCTTGCTCATCGGAGGATCCTCACCTTCTTATCGATGTAGTTGCCAATGTGGCTCACCACAAAGGCCGTGCCCAGGTAGCCGAGCGCCGAGATGAAGAACGCGGCGACGCCGCCGAGCGAGCGCGTGTTGATGTAGCTCACCACGCCGGTAAGCTCTTGCGGCTTAAGCGGCACCTGACTGCCGAGCGCAGTGGTGAGCATGACGGCGATAAAGAGGTTGGTCATGGGCAATACGCTTGAGCGCAGTGCCTGCGGAATCACGATTTTGGCGAGGATGCGGTTAAAGCTCATGCCGAGCGAGCGGGCGGCTTCCACCTGGCCGACGCCGACGGTGTTGATGCCGCTCATAAAGTTTTCGGAGCCAAAGGCCGAGCCCAAAAGGACCGTGGCGACGATAACGCAGGTGCGGTAGGGCAGAACGACCTTGAGCGGCGGCAGCGCATAGACGACGATGATGAGCAGCGCGATGCCGGGGATGTTACGGAAGACCTGGACATACAGGTCGCCAAAGACGCGCAGTGGCTTGAGCGGCGACACGCGCATCACGGTGACGGCGACGGCCAGTACCATGGCGATGGCAAACGACTCAAGCGTCATGCCCCAGGTTGCTAGCAGCGCGTCGATATAGTTCTGGCCATAGAGCGACCAGAGTTCGGAGAGACTCATGCGGACCTCCCGCCGATAAGGAAAGGGGCTCCCGTGTGTACGGAAGCCCCGACAACTCAGTGAGGAAACAGTTTACCGCAATAAAGCGCATCATGCGTTTCCATATGGTTTCGTTGCGGCCGTTACCAGGCTCGCTGCCTAGGCGCCGATCTCGGGCAGCTCGGGAACGTTGGTGTCGCCCGTACGGTCGCCGATGCAGATCTGCCACAGCTCAGTCCAGGTGCCGTCGTCCTCGATCTTCTTAAGGAAGTCGTTGACAAAGGCGACGCCGTCGGAATCGAGCGGCAGACCGATGCCATAGGGCTCCTTGCTGCCGAAGGGCTTGCCGGCGATCTTGTACTTACCGGGCTCGCGGACTAGGGCGCTCTGCTGCATGTTGTTATCGATGACGTAGGCGTCAACGCGGCCCTGCTGGAGTGCCTGGCGGGCCTCCTCGTCGGTCTTGAACTCCTGCTGGCTGGCCTTGGGAGCGAACTCCTCCAGGATGGCGGGGCCGTTGGAGCCGGACTGGACAGCGACGTTCTTGTCGGCCAAGTCGTCGACGCTCTTGATGTCGTCGTTATCGGCGAGCACCAGGATGGCCTGCTGCGTGTAGTAGTAGGGGCCGGCAAAGGAGACAAGCTTCTTGCGTTCGTCAGTGATGGTGTAGGTGGCAAAGACAGCGTCGACCTGGCCGTTCTGCAGGACGGACTCGCGCGTGTCCGAGGTCACCTGGGTGATCTCGACCTTGTTCTCGCCCAGGATGTAGTTGGACAAGAGCTGTGCGATACCGGCGTCGAAGCCGCGGGTCTGACCGTCTTTCTCGTTGAGGAGGGAGAAAAGCGTAGAGGTCTGAACGCCGCCGATCTTAAAGACGCCGGCGTCCTTGACGGCCGTGGCCCAGGTGCTGGCGGCGATGGCATCGTCGTCGGCTTTGGGGCCGTTGTCGACGAGCTTGTCGAATGCCTTAGCGTCGAGCGTGGCGGAAACCTCGGTATCCTTGGAGCCCTTGGAGGAGCCGGCGGCGGAACCCTTGTCGGCCTCGGCGCTGGTGTCGGAGCAGCCGGCAAGACCAAGGCCGGCGACGGTTGCGAAGGTAGCGGCGACAAAGCCGCGGCGGTCGAGAACGACCTGCTGGGAGAGGTTCTTGCTCATGGTAGAACACCTTTCTCAATAAAATCCCTAGCGGTTGAGTAGAGTTATACCCTATCGCGCTCAAATGGGTCAACACGAAATAACTCAGAAACATACCTACCTTATGGGTTATTGTACCTACCAAAAAGGGACAGGCACCTTTGTGGTGGTTCTTGCAGATGTGACGGCCTGCCTCGCTGCTTTGTCTCAATCTGTAACAGGTAGACGAGGAAATGGGTTCTAACTGTTACAGATCGAGATTTTCTCTTCAGGGGAATTCGAATGTCTCAATCTGTAACATCTGGACGGCCAAAAGGTCTCTATCTGTTACAGATTGAGACAAAGGTCTGGGACTAAGACGTCTTATCTAGATCTGTAACAGTTGGACGGGAATTCGGGCCCTAGATGTTACAGATTGAGATAATTGAGCTGTGAAAACAAAAACCTCCGCAGGGGTGCTTTCCTTGCGGAGGTTTTCTTACTCGTTGAGTAGCCTTACGGCTTCGGCGGCCATGTTCTCGACCGTCATGCCGTTCTGAGCGAGCAGCTCGTTGGGGTCGTAGCGGTCGGGGAAGCCCTTGGCGATGCCGAAGGTGCGCGTGCGCAACGGCGTGCAGGCCAGATAGCACGCGACGCGCTCGCCCCAGCCACCGTCCAAGATGCCGTCCTCGAGGGTGACGACAACGCGATGCTCGGCGGCAAGACTGTCGAGGAACTCACGGTCAAGCTCGGTTGCAAAGCGCGGGTTGACGAGCGTGGCCTCGACACCGTACTCGGCAGCCAAGCGGTTTGCCACGCGCTCGCCCAGCTCAAAGAAATTGCCAAGCGCGAGCACGGCAACGTCGCGGCCCTGACGCACCACGTTGTAGCGAACGGCACTGTAGTCGGTGTCTTCGGCAGGTGCAAGGTCGGGACGGCTTACCAAGCCAATGCCCGGTACGCGGATCGCCGCGGGATGCTCGCGGTGGTCGAGCGACCAGCTCAGCATGGACAGATATTCCTCCATGCAGGCCGGCGCCAAGTAGTGCATGTTGGGAAGACCGCCCAACATGGAAATATCAAAGAACGAAAGGTGCGTCTCGGACGTGGTGCCAAAGATTGACGCACCAAACACCAAAATGGTTGCCGGGGCGTCGTTGAGGCACAGGTCGTGCCACAGCTCGTCGTAAGCGCGCTGCAAAAACGTGCCGTACACACCAAAGACTGGCTTGGCGCCCGAGCGCGCAAGCGCGGTGGCAAAGGTCACGGCGTGCTCCTCGGCAATGCCCACATCGACGAACTGTTTGCCGGCGGCAGCGCGAAGCTCGGGTGTAAAGCCCATGATGTAGGGCGTGGCGGCCGTGATGCCCACGACCTGCGAATCGCGCTCGATGGCGGCGCTGAGCGCCTCGCCCGTAATGTCGGCATAGGTGCGCGGCGCAGGCTCGCTCGGATGGCCCGGGCAGAGCTTGCGTCCAGTTGCCATGTCAAACGGACCCACGTGATGCCAGCGTTCGGGGTCGTTCTGGGCTGGCTCAAAGCCCTTGCCCTTGGCGGTGGAGACGTGCAGCACGATGGGATGATCGATATTGCGCAGTTCCTGCAACGCGTCGACGAGGGCCAACACGTCGTTACCGGCGTCCAGATAGCGGTAGTCGAGCCCCATCGCGCGGAAAACGTTGCGCTCACAGGTACCGTTGCTGGCTCGCAGCTCGGCCAGATTGCGATACAGGCCGCCATGGTTCTCGGCAATGGACTGGTCGTTATCGTTGACGATGATGATCAGGTTGCTATCGAGTTCGGCGGCATTGTTAAAGCCCTCAAACGCCAAGCCGCCCGAAAGCGAGCCGTCGCCAATAACGGTGATGACGTTGTACGTATCGCCCGCCAGGTCACGAGCGTGCGCCAGGCCGCAGCCCAGGCTCACCGACGTGGAGGTATGGCCCATGGCGAACAGGTCGTGCTCGGACTCGTCGGGATTGGCAAAGCCAGAGGCCTCGCCAAAGCGCTTCGGATCGATATAAGTGTACGCGCGCCCAGTCAGCGCCTTGTGGGCGTAGGTCTGGTGCGAAACGTCAAAGAGAATCTTGTCGATAGGGGAGTTAAACACGCGATGGAGCGCGACCGTAAGCTCAACGACGCCCAGGTTGGGGGCAACGTGCCCGCCGACGGCGGCGGAGCTTTCGAGGATGGCGTGGCGAATCTCGTCGCAGAGCTGCGGGAGCTCGGCACGATTAAGAGCCTTGACGTCCTCGGGCGTTGTCGTTTGCGTAAGCAGCATCGTTGTGGGTTACTCCATGCGAATCGAGCGCCGGCGCTCCCTCGGCCGACACAATTGCACAAGACAGTCTCGCACATTTTGGCGTTTGATATGTGACGGCGGCGCGGTAATTCGCCAACTGGTGGGGCAAAACGTTTTGTCCGATGCCATACTGATATGTTCCATGATGTTTTTATCGATTGTGCACAGGCCGTGGCTTGTCGCCGTGAGTCGCTGGAAGGAGGCAGCATGTCCGATGCCGTTCGTGCCGAAAAAATCGCGCACGAGGTCGACTATGCCGCCCGCCAGCTGGCCCAGGCGGGCCGCTTGGACCTGACGCACGAGTTTATCCAGCATGGCGACGTGACGGTCTATGCACATGTGACCTCGGTGGCACGGGCAAGTCTGTCCTTTGCCGAGCGCTTGGGCCGTGCCGGCATTTCGGTCGACCGTGCTTCGTTGTTGCGCGGGGCCCTGCTGCACGATTACTTTCTCTATGACTGGCACGATCCCGACCCAAGCCATCGGCTGCATGGCTTTCGCCACCCGTTTTTTGCCCTGGCACGTGCGGAGGAAGATTTTGAGCTGACGCCGCGCGAACGGAATATTATCGTGCGGCATATGTTTCCGCTGGTGCCAGTGCCGCCGACGTGTCGTGAGGCTTGGATTGTATGCCTGGCAGATAAATGGTGCGCTCTGCGCGAGACGGTCGCCGGTCGTCTGCGGCGCAAGGACGAGGCGGACGATGACGTGAGTGGCGAATCGAGCGAAAAGAGGAGAGGGTAGACGGTGGGGACCGCGATTGATATGGCGTTTGGCGGCGCGACGCTTGCCGCCTGCCCACTCTCGGCACTGGTGCTCTCGTTTGCCTTTTACGGGTTTTGCGGTTGGGCATGGGAGTCGACAGTATGCGCCATGCTCAATCACGGACGATTTGCCAACAGTGGCTTTTTGCTTGGGCCGTGCTGCCCCATCTATGGCGCGGGCGGCATTGCCTGCTGGCTGCTGTTGCGTGGGATTCCGGATGCCTCGAGCCAGTTTGTCGCTGCAGCGCTCGTATGCAGCGTGATTGAGTACAGCGTAGGCGTGCTGCTGGAAAAAACAACGGGGGCTCGCTTTTGGGACTATTCGCACCTGCCGTTTAACCTGCACGGACGCATCTGTCTGTACTGGGCATGCGCGTTTGGCTTGGGTGCGTTGTGCATTTGCCGTTTAGTGGAGCCGGCATTGTTGGGGCTGCTTGGCCATCTGCCGGTGCTGATTGTGCGGCTGTCCGCTTTTATCGTCGCGGTCGCGATGATGGTCGACGCGGCATGCTCGTTGGCGAGCTGGCGGCGTCTGTCCGATCAGCTGGAGCGCGTCCGGGCCGACCTTGCCGACCGCATCAACGAGTCGCTCGCCGATGCGTCCGACTCCATGCTCGAACGTATTCCCGATTCGGCGATCGACTCGGTGGCACAGACGCATATCCGCAGCCGTGCCGTTAACGCGTGGCTGGCGGAGCTGGGCGACGCGACGCTCGATGCCCTGCGCGAGAAGGCTTCGATGCCGACGTTTATCTCGGATGGTGCTCGCGGCCTGGCGCTCGCTGCCCGCCGCGTGGCCGATGCCGCGCCGAGCATGCCGCGTCCGTCGCTCAGTCGTCACCTTGCCGGCAAGCGCATGAGCCGTCCGGTGCCAAGCGTGTCGCTCAGCCGACGCGACCTGCGCTTCTTCAATGCCTTCCCGCGCTTGCGCATCAACCGCTACGAGGGCGTCATCCGAGCTACCGACCTCCGTGACCGTGCCCGCGAGCTGTTCCGCCGCTAGCCGGGACGGGCACGCTCACGGCTCCCTTGCTCGCGCATTTCCCGTTCGTTTCGCGTCCGTTGCCGCGCCGTTTCCAAGATTGCGGCACTGTTGGAGACGGCAAGATCTGGGTCGAGCCGGTCGAGGAAGTCATCCGCATCCGTACCGGCGAACACGGCCCCGCCGCGGTGTAGGACAATCTTTCGCCTGACGGGCGCGCCTCTCTTGGGGCGCGCCCGTTCTCGTCTACAATATCGTGCAGACGAAGGAGAGGCATGCCCATGATCAAGATGTTCGCGAGTGATTTAGACGGAACGCTGCTGAACGCCCTGCACGAAGCGGATGGGACCATCCGCCGTGCCATTCGCGAGCTGACCGAGGCTGGCCTGCATGTGGTTCCCGCGACCGGGCGCTCGACGCTGCCGGTCGGCGAGCATGGCTTTACGGGCCTGGCGCTCGATGCCTGCTGCTCTAACGGCTCCATCGTGCGCGACAGTCATGGCGAGGTGCTCAAGACCTGGACCATCGATCCGCAGATCACCGAGGAGCTGCTCAAGGAGTTCCCGGACATTTGCTTTGATTGCTCCACGCCCGATGGCATGTTCTCGAGCGGCTCGTTCGAGATGCATCAGGCGGGCTTTAAAAAGGACAGTCCTATCAAGCGCATCGTGATGCGCGGCATGCGTGCACGTGGCGGGTATCACGAGGAACAGTATTTCGACCAGTCGATCGGTGACATTCTGCGCCACGATGTGTGCAAGATCAACTGCCGTGTGATCTCGCCCGAGCTGGAGCGCGACCTTAAGGCGTATTTGGCCGAGCGCTCGGACCGCGTGGTCAACGCGCCGTTTGACCCGGTGATGTTTGAGATCACGGATGTGGCATGCAACAAGGGCGAGAGCGTGGCCTGGCTGGCGGGCTACTACGGCATTGCCGAGGACGAGGTCGCGGTCTACGGCGACGGCGGCAACGACATTGCCATGCTCAAACGCTTCCGCCACAGCTACGCGACCAAAAACGCAAGCGAGGCAGCCAAGGACGCCGCGAGCGCAACTATCGGCAGTTGCATGGTCCACGCCGTTCCCAAACACATGCTTGCCACCATGCACAAGCAGAATTCCTGCACCGTAATCGAATAATGTGACAAAGGGACAGCCCCTTTGTCACAGGTGACGTTGGTCTCTTGAAATACGAACAAACATTCGCATATCTAACTGCGCTTTGATAGAATTGATACTGTTGGCGGCAGTTCCATGTGCCGGGCAACGCCCTCCATCTGATGGGAGGTGATGCCCATGACCGATCTGATTGATTTCGTGAGACTTCTGACCGCTTTGGTCTCGTTCTCCACGGCGCTCGTCGGGCTTTCCGAGGCACTCAAGCAACGTTCGAAGCAACGTAAAAGGGGTCGCCGCCGCTAAGGCGTTGACCCCTTAATCCAAGCAACGGCGCTGCCCAGCTTTCCAGAACTTGGGCTGCCGTCGACACTATTCTACCCACGAATGACATTTTGAACAATCGGCAATGCCGCTCCAAAAGCCAGGCACAACTGGCACAACCTAGGCGGTCGCTGAATGTGACAAAGGGACTGCCATTTGTCACATTCCAAATATTGCCTTTACGTGTTGATACACACGGTGTGCAATAATACTCGCACTGTGCAATAGCGTACAGTCTGAGTAACAAGGAGGACGCTTGTCCCAGCTCGAGAAATGTGATCGCCGGTCCCTTCGCTCGCAGCGCGCCCTTCGCCAGGCGCTTGCCAGCGAGCTTGCCGAAAGCGGCGACCTTTCGCGCATTAACGTCGCGTCGCTCACCGAGCGCGCCGGTCTTACGCGTCGAACGTTCTATTCGCACTACCGCGATATCCCCGACTTTATCAGTCAGATCGAGGACGGCCTGCTTGCCGAGATTCGCGAGCGGGTGGAGCTTATCACCGCAGCTCAATTACCCGATCTTTACCGCAACATCGACGAGCTCGAGCCGGCACCCGGTTCGGTTGAGCTGCTTCGCTATCTTGCGGCTAATCGCGACCTTATCGGGGCCCTACTGGGCCCGGGCGGCGACCCCGCCTTTATTAAAAAGATCATCGATACCGCACGCGAGGCCGTGGTGCCGCGTGCACAGACGGGCATCTTGGGCCTGGCACTGGGCACCTTCTTTGACTACTACGTTACCTATGTCGTGAGTGCCGAGGTCGGCCTGATTCAGCGCTGGTTTGAGCGTGGGCTCACCGAACCGCCCGAGACCATGGCGCGCATTATGACGGTTATCGCCTTTGTGCGCCCCGGCGACCTGTATGGCCAACCCATCGATATCAACGTGCCGGAATACGGCATGAAGCTATTGAATCTGCAGCTCGAGGACGCGGTCGACACCACCGCAACCGTCGAGTCCAACAACTAAGAGGAGAGACAATGAGCAAACTCGTCGAGGGCATCAAGGACCGCATGGTCGCTGCCGCACGCGAGGCCGCGCCCGCCGTGGTGGACGCCGCGCAGAAGGCCGCGACCGCAGCTGCCGAGAAAGTTGCCGAGGCAGTTGCCGATGCCAAGAACGCGGCAGGGGAGACGTCCGTCGCTAGCGAGCTCGCCACTGCCGCTGAGCCCGTAGCCGCCGTCCACGCCCCCGAAGGCGCGATCTTCAACCCCGAGAACGCTCGCGGCAACCTGCACCTGGGCATCGACGTGGGCTCCACCACCGTTAAACTTGCCGTGCTCAACGACGACAACCAGATCGTCTACGCCAAGTACCAGCGCCACCACACCGACGTCCGTGCCTGCGCCCGCGACCTGTTCGAGGGCGCTGCGACCGTGCTGCCGACGGCCCAGATGACCTGCGCCATCACCGGCTCGGGCGGCCTTCTGCTGTCCCAGTGGCTCGACCTGGAGTTTGTCCAGGAGGTCATCGCCAGTAAGCGTGCCGTCGAGACCCTCATCCCGGCCACCGATGTCGCTATCGAGCTGGGCGGCGAGGACGCCAAGATCATCTACTTCGATAACGGCATCGAGCAGCGC